>JBHICW010000162.1:0-4310 GCA_046759785.1 Alphaproteobacteria bacterium | reverse complement strand
GGGTCGTAGAACGGGCGCCTCACGACCCGGCAGGGCGCCATGATGCGCTCGATCTTCAGCTCCTTGGGGTGCCAGATGTCGACCTCAAGCGCCGTCCCGACGGCGGCGTAGGCGCCGTCGAGGGTGGCGAGCGCGATGTTCTTCTTGAGGATCGGCGACCAGATACCCGAGGTGGTGCGGCCGACCTCCTTACGGCCGGCGTAGACGAAGGCGCCGGCGGCCGGCTTGTTGCCGACGATCTCGAGGCCGACGACGCGCCGCCTCGGCGTGCCTTGGCGCCGCTCGGCGACCAGCGCGCGCTTGCCCACGAAGTGTTCCTTGTCGAGGTCGACCAGCCATTCGAAGCCCAGCTCGAAGGGCGAACGCTTCTGGGACTCCCTGAGGGCCAGCTCGGCCCCGATGAAGTCGGCGTCGATCTGCAAAAGACCGGCCTCGATTCGGGCGTAGTCGAGGGCCGCCGACCCGATCGGGGTGAGTCCGCGGCGCCCTCCCACCTCCATCAGCCTGTCCCAGAGGTCGAGGGCGCCCTCCGGCTCAACCCATAGCTCATAGCCGAGGTCGCCCGTGAAGCCGGTGCGGGTGACGAGCAGGGGGAGGTTGTCGAGCTGCAACCGAGCCATGTCGAAGTACCGAAGCGCGCTCACGCCGTCGAGCCCGAGCTCCTCAAGGATGACCCGCGACAGCGGACCCTGGAGCGCAAGCGCGGCCATCGCGTCCGAGACGTCCTCGATGCTGACGTCAAGGCCGAGGGCGGTGTCCTGGAACCAGCACAGGTTGCGTTCCTGACTGTTGATTTGGAACTCGTTCGCCGCCAGCCGGAAAACGGTTCCGTCCTCGACGACCTTGCCCTCGTCGTCGCACCACACCCCGTAGCACGCCCGGCCGGGGGCGCATTTGCCGATGTTCCGGGTCAGCAGCCGGTTCACGAAGCGGGCGGCGTCTCGGCCGGTCACCCGATACTTCATCAGCGGTGAGATGTCGAAGAGCGAGGCGGCATTGCGGATCGCGAAGTACTCGTGCGTCACGTCCTCGAAGCAGGTGACGGTCACATAGCCGGCCCAGCGCCCCCATTGACCGCTCAAGACGAGCGGGGCGATGCGCGGGTGAAACGCAGTCTCACGGAGAAGGGTTTCACTCACCGAGCCAGCCTCCCTTCCTTCCAGTCCTTGAGTATCTCTCGGGCGGCGTTGGCCCCCGCCGCGCCCATGACGCCACCGCCGGGGTGGCAGCCGGCACCGCACAGGTAAAGGTTGTCGATGGGGGCACGGTAACGCGCGAAGCGGGGCACGGGGCGCAGCGTGAAGGCCTGATCGAGGGCGAGCTCGCCGTGGTGCCAGTGCCCGCCCGTCAGGCGGAACTCGCGCTCGAGGTCGAACGGCGTCAGCACCTCGCGCGCCAGGATCTTGCCCGGAAGGTCGGAAGCGCAGCCGGCGAGCGCTTCGACGACGCGGTCGCCGAAAGCCTCGCGCCGCTCGTCCCAGCTTCCTTCGCTGAGCGCGTAAGGGGCGAACTGCACGATCACCGACATGACGTGCCCGCCCGGCGCGGCGAGGGTGGGGTCGTGGAGCGAGGGAATCGTGATCTCCATCACCGGCTCGGCCGACACCCGGCCGTACTTAGCGTCGTCGAAGGCGCGCTCGACGAAGTCGACGCTGGGGGCGACGACGAGCCGGGCCTCCTGCATCATGGGTCCCAGTTTGTTGAAGTCCGGCAGCCCGCCTAGCGCGAGGTTCACCTTGGCGGCGGTGCCGTTCATCCGGATGTGGCCGATCCGGCGGGCGAAGTCGGTGTCGAGGTGGTCGGCGCCGACGAGGTCGAAGAAGGTGCGGCGGGGGTCGGCGTTCGAGACGACGGCGCTTGCGGCGATCTCCGCGCCCGACTCGAGGACCACACCGACCGCCTTGCTGTCCTTCACGTCGATGCTTGCCACCGGCGCGCCGGTCCTCAGCTCGGCGCCGAAGGAGCGGGCCGCCGCTGCCAGCGCGCCGGCCACCGCGCCCATGCCGCCCTTCGGGTGCCCGAGGGCGCCGCGCCGGCCCGCGGTCTCGCCGGCTGCCCGGTAGAGCAGGGCGAACACGCTGTTCGGCGAGCGCGGCCCGAGGAAACCGCCAAGGACGGAATCGAAGGCGAAGACGCCTTTGAGAGCGTCGCTCTCGAAGGCCTCGTCGAGGGTGTCGGCGGCGTTGATCCCGATGATACGGAACAGCTCGCGCATGTCGGCCCTGCCAAGCCGTCGGACGGCGAAGCCGAGCCTTAAGAGCTCCCAGCGGTCCGACCAGTCGTCGAGCGCAACCTCGGGCGGGGTTCTGGCGAGGAAGGGCCTGAGCGCTGCGGCCAGCCGGGAGAGCCGCGCCTGGAAACGGGGCAGCCGCTCGGCGTCGCTGGGGGAGAAGCGGGCAAGGGAGTCACGGGTCGCCGTGGCGTCGCCTGAAAGCAGAAGATGCTCCCCGTCCGGAAGCAGTGCCACCGTCGCCAGGTCGCGCGCCGTCAGGGACAGGCCGTGGCGCGCGAGGCCGAGGTCGGCCGCAACCCGCGGGTGCAAGTGGTGCAGGATGTGAGCGCAGCGCGACACGGTGTAGCCGGGGTGGATCGCGCGGCTCACGGCGGCGCCGCCGACCTCGTCAGCGGCCTCGAGGACCAGCACCTTGCGCCTCGCCTTGGCGAGGTAGGCGGCGCAGACCAGCCCGTTATGGCCGGCCCCGACGACCACAGCGTCGAAGGACGCGCCGCCGCTCACCTCAGCAACCGCCTCTTGAAGTCGTTGAGGATCTCGCGCGCCGCGTTGGCGCCCGGCGCGCCCATCACGCCGCCGCCCGGGTGGCAACTCGACCCGCACATGTAGAACCCGCGGACCGGGCCGCGGTACTGGGCGTAGCCGGGGAACGGCCGGTTGAAAAGGAGCTGGTCCATCGTCAGCTCGCCGTGGAAGATGTTGCCTTCGGTCAGGCCCACCTCGTTCTCCAGGTCCCAGGGCGTGCGCACCTGCGCGTGAAGAATGCGGTCGCGAAAGTCGGGGGAGAACTCGGCGATGGTGTCGATCACCGTCTTGCCGAACGCCTCACGCTTCGTGTCGTCCCACGGACCGTCCTTGAGCTTCGGCGGGACGTACTGGACGAAGACCGACATCATGTGCTTGCCGGACGGCGCCATGGTCGGGTCGACGATGGACGGGATCACGATGTCGAGATAGGGCTTCTCAGACCACATCCCATACTTCCAGTCGTCATAGGCGCGCTCGAGGTAATCCATGCTGGAGCTCACATGGATGTCGCCCTCGAGCGTGGGATGGTTGGCGGACAGGCCGGTGAAGCGGGGCCGGCCGTCGAGTGCGATGTTGAGCTTGCCCGAGGAGCCGCGGATCTTGAAGTTCCGCACCTGCTCGACGAAGTCCTCGTCCAACCTCTCGCCCCAGCGGAGCTTGAGGTAGGTGCGCTTCGGGTCGAGGTTGGAGACGATCGCGGCGCCGTACACCTCCTCACCACCTGCGAGCACCACGCCCACCGCCTTGCCGCCCTTCACGATGACGTCCTTGACCTCGGCCTCGGTGCGGATCTCGCAGCCGGCCTCGCTCGCGGCCCCGGCGATCGCCCGGCTCACCGCCCCCATGCCGCCGCGGGCGTAGCCCCAGGCGCTGATGTCGCCGTCGACCTCGCCCATGTAGTGGTGGAGCAGGATGTAAGCGCTGCCCGGCGAGCGGGGCCCGAGTGCCGTGCCGATGATCGAGCTGCCCGCGAGGTGCGCCTTGATGAGGTCGGTCTCGAAGTACTGGTCGAGGAAATCGGCGCAGCTCATGGTCCAGAAGCGCAGCGTGTCGCACATCTGGCGCTGGCCCATATCGGCGAACCAGCGACCCAACCGCGCCAGGCCCCTGAGGTCGTCGAGGCGCCAAGAGGTCGGGTCGGGCGGCGTCATCATGAGCAGCGGCTTGATGAATCGACACTGGCGTTGGACCTCGAGGGAGAAGCGGTCGTACGCCTCGGCGTCGCGGTTCGAGAAGCGCGCGAACTCCCGTCGGTTGCGGTCGTGGTCTTTGTAGGTCGCGAAGTAATTGTTGCCGTCCGGCAGGAGGGTAACGCCGCCGCGGTAGGGGATGACCTGAAGCCCGTGGCGCGGCAGGTTCAGCTCGCGCATGATCTCGGGCCTCAAGAGGCTGCAGACGTAGGAGCAGGTGGAGTAAGTGAAGCCCGGATAGAGCTCCTCGCTCACCGCCGCGCCGCCGATCAGATGGCGGCGCTCAAGCACCAGGACCCTCCGGCCGGCACGCGCGAGGTAGGCCGCGGCCGTGAGCCCGTTGTGGCCGGCCCCGATGA
>JBHICW010000161.1:0-4357 GCA_046759785.1 Alphaproteobacteria bacterium | reverse complement strand
CGAAGTACATGGGCACGTCGAGCGCGTAGTCCACGTAGCGCTCGAACCCCATGCCCGGCTCGAAGATGAAGGGGAGAATGCCGCACCGGTCGGGGTCCGTGTCGGTCCACACGAAGCTGCGGTAGCACATATAACCGTTGGGTCGGCCTTCGACGAACGGCGAGTTGGCGAAGAGGGCGACGGCCACGGGCTGGAGCGCCATCGCGACGCGAAACTTCTTCACCATGTCGGCTTCGTCGGCGAAGTCCAGGTTGACCTGGACCGTGCAGGTCCTGAGCATCATGTCGAGGCCGCGCCCGCCTCGCTTCGGCATGTAGTCGCGCATGATCTGATAGCGCCCCTTCGGCATCCAGGGAATGTCCTCGCGCGACCACTTCGGCTGGAATCCCAGCCCCAAGAAGCCGACGCCCAGCTCCTCGCCCACCGCCTTCACTTGCGCCAGGTGGATGTTGACCTCATCGCAGGTCTGGCGGACGGTCTCGACGGGCGCCCCGGAGAGCTCGACCTGCCCCCCCGGCTCGAGGGTGACCTGCTCGCGGTCGAGGCGCAGCCCGACGGGATTGCCGGCCTCCAGGTCGGGCTGCCAGCCGAAGCGGGTGAGCCCTTCGAGCACGGCACGGATACTCTGAGGCCCCTCATACGGAAGCGGCCTGAGATCCTCGAGCCGGAACGCGAACTTCTCGTGCTCGGTGCCGATGACCCACCGCTCGGGCGGCTTGCACCCGGCCTCCAGCGCCTCGACGAGCTGACGCCTGTCGGTGATGGGGACGGCGGGGACTTCAGACGGTCCCGACACGGCGGGCTAGGCGGCGCGTCCGCCGGGGCGCAGCCCCGGCGCCGGGGCGGCGAAGCTAAGCGCCGAGGCAAGCGCCTCTGCCGGGCTTACGCCGGCCGGTCTCGGGCGACCCCGTGGCCTGCGTGGGCAGGCGTCCACGGCCTAGCCGCCGGCCCGAGGGCGCGCCCGTCGCCAGTCGCCGACGAGCGCCTGCCAGCAGGCGAGAGCGCTCAAGGCCGCCGTCTCGGCCGTCAACACCCGGGGACCCAGCGCCACTGGGGTCAGCCTGGGAATCGCGCGGAGCGCCTCGAGTTCGGTGGGCGCGAAGCCGCCCTCGGGCCCGACCATCACGGCCCAGGGACCGGGCGGCGGCGCGCTCAATGCCTCGGCGATCGGCGCGCCCGCGCCGGTTTCGTCGCAAAGCAAGAGGTGACGGTCCAGGGGCCAGTTGGCGAGCACCGCCTCCAGCGCCGCCGCCGCAAGGCAGCGGGGCACGGTGAGTCGCTCGCACTGTTCGGCCGCCTCGATCGCGTTGGCCCTGAGGCGCTCCAGGTTGACCCGGGTCACCACCGTGTGCCGCGTGATCACCGGCCACAGGAGGGACACCCCCAGTTCCGTCGCCTTCCCGGCGATGAAGTCGAGGCGAGCGTGCTTCACCGGCGCGAAGACGAGCCAGAGATTCGGGGCGGGCTCCTGGGGCCGGGACTGCGCGTCTACCTTAAGCATGCAGGTGCGCCCCCGCCGCGCCTCAACGATTCGCGTGCGCCACTCGCCGTCGCGCCCGTTGAAGAGAGCAAGCTCGTCCCCGAGCCCGAGCCGCATCACGTTCGTCGCGTAATGGGCCTGCTCGCGCGTCAAGCTGACCGTACGCCCCGTCTCCAAGGCCTCCTCGACATAGAGTCTCACTCTCGCCGGCGCCGCGCGGCCCATGGCTCCCCGGGGTTGAGCCAAAGCGGGATTGCCCTTAAGACCATACACCATGAGCAAGGTCGCCGACACCACCGAGCGCCCGGCGCATAGCTGGATTGACCGTTTCGCGCCGCTCGCGCTCCGCCCTTACCTCAAGCTTGCCCGCGTCGACCGCCCGATCGGCACCTGGCTGCTCGTCCTGCCCTGCTGGTGGAGCGTGGCGCTCGCCGCCGAGGGGGCTTGGCCGGACCTCCGCCTCAGTGCCCTTTTCGCCGTCGGCGCCCTCGTCATGCGCGGGGCGGGATGCACCATCAACGACATCGTCGACCGGGACATCGACGCCCGAGTCGCCCGCACCCGTATCCGTCCTCTCGCCAGCGGAGCGGTGAGCCTCAAAGGGGCCTTCCTCTTCCTAACCTTTCAGCTCGCCCTGGGCCTTGTGGTGCTGCTCCAACTCACCCCGACGGCCATCCTCCTTGGGGCGGTTTCGCTTCCCTTCATCGCCGCCTACCCCTTTATGAAGCGAATCACGTACTGGCCCCAGGCGTTCCTGGGCCTCATCTTCAACTGGGGCGCGCTGATGGGGTGGGCGGCGGTGAAAGACGGGCTCGACTGGCCGGCGGTGGCGCTGTACGTGGCCTGCCTGTTCTGGACTCTGGGCTACGACACGATCTACGCCCACCAGGACAAGGAAGACGACGCCCTCCTCGGCATGAAGTCCACCGCGCTCAAGCTGGCGGAGCGGACGAAGCCGTGGCTTTGGGGCTTCTATGCCGGGGCGCTCGCCTTTCTGGCACTCGCCGGCGCTCTCGCCGGCCTCGCCTGGCCGTACTTCGCGGTGCTCGCCGCCGCCGCCGCCCACTTCGCCTGGCAGGTCGCCAAGGTCGACCTCGACCGCCCGGAGGACTGCCTCACGAAGTTCGTGGCCAACAAGTGGCTGGGCTTGATCGTCTTCGCCGGCATCGTCGCCGGGCAGCAACCAATCTAGGACACGAGCCCCCAGCACTTCGCGCGGCTCGGGGAGCCGGCGGTGGCGGACCCCTTCGCGTCCAAGCCCAAGGGTATAGGGTGGCGCGTCCACTCGCCGCTTCGGCGGCAAGCGCAGGAGGCGTAGACCCGCCTGTGGGTGAGCGTGGCCGGGCGGCTTGGTTTCAAGCTCCCGGCGCTCCATGATCAGAGGCCAAGGATGGGTGCCACCTGGTCCAAGACCTCCGAAACCACCTTTACCGGGGACTTTGCAATCAACTCCGCCCGGCGCTCGGCCCAATCCACACTCTTGAGCCCTTTCTGCCCAAGTAGCCTAGTGAACCTTCTGTCCAGGCGCCGGCCGCTTAGCCAGAAGCTCCTCCACCACCTTCAAGATACACAACCAAACCCGGTGGCCGTCCAAGTAGCCGTCGTCCGATAGTTCGTCGACGCGCATGGCGGCGTGGACTCGGGCCTCTTTCCCTTGCTTGTCGACGAGGAGTTTCGCCGAGCGGTAGATGTCAATGGCGGAAACCATAGGCTGAGCCGTCTGGCCTCGTTGCGCCAGATATGATCGACATTGACTTACAAAATGCCGAACTTGCCGAAGGCCTCGGCGGCGCCCATGCCGCCGGCGATCGCCTCGGCCACCCGCTTTTCGCCGCGCGCCTTCTCCAGCGCTCTGGCGATGGCCTCCTCCTCAGCGGCCCGCGGAACGACGAGCACGCCCTCGCGATCGCCGAAGACGAGATCGCCGGGAGAGACGCGCACGCTGTCGATCTCGACGGTCGTACGGAAGTCGATCGCCCGTCCGCGGGGCGCTTGGTCCTGGGCATAAGCCCCGTGGGCGAAAGTGGGAAAGTCGAGGGCTATGATGCCAGCGACGTCGCGCGTGTACCCGTCGAGCACCGCGCCCGCCGCGCCGAGGTGCCGGGCCCGCGTGGACATGAGCTCACCCCAGAGGGCATAGCGCGGCGAGGCGCCGGCGGCGACGTAGACCTCGCCGGGCTTGAGATCGTCGAGCGCTTCGAGCATTAGCCCAAATGACTTTTCCGCAAGTGGGCCTGCCGCTGCCGACAACGTCTCTCCGAATGCGTCGGCTTCGAGCACCGGCATGGCGCGCCCGATCACGACCATGTCGTCGCGGATCGGTTTGATTAGCGGCGGAAGGAATTGATGGAGGTATCCCATCTTGTCCATCACGTCGCCCACAACCGCAGTGAAGAGCTCGCGCCGCATGTGCTCGAAGAGTTCCGGATCGTCGGTATAGTCGCGCGCCATCGCCTTTTCTCTCCTCTAACCCGATATTTCCCATATGGCCAGCTTACCCAGCCCAGTCTTGCCAAATCGACGGCCAGAAGACAATGGGCCGGAGCCATTCCTGACGATTCCCACGGTGAAGGCCATCCATGTCACATTCCCCAGGTCGTTGGTGACTAAGCCGCGATCAAAGCTTTCGAGCTTGTTGACGTGGATACCGCCGATGCGCTGCGTTGCCACCAGCCGGCCGCTGAGGCCGTCGGGACCGGCTATGTCCGCATTCAGACCGAAACTGAATAGACGCGAAGCGGCGCCGGCCGGCTAAGGCAGGCGCACCGAATGGCGCGCGAGGAAGTCTTCGTTCAATGTCAGCCCCAGACCGGGCCCCTCGGGCAACGCCATCGCGCCGTCCTCAAGCGGCGGCTGCGCCGGTGACACGAGCTCACG
>JBHICW010000160.1:0-4360 GCA_046759785.1 Alphaproteobacteria bacterium | reverse complement strand
TCGCCCTCGCCGAGGCGCTCGAACAGCCAAGCGTGGTCGGTGACGACGTCCTCCACCACGTCCAGGGGGTGGACAGGGGGCGACCCTTCGTTGGCGCGCGCTGTCCCCACGGCAACAGCCCCCTCATGCGAGTGAGCGGTCGAGCCCCAAAACAAGCCACATCTGGTAGGGTGGCCCGTCACGCTACACAATCATCGGTAGGTTGCCAGAGCGGGTTACGTTGTGCAAGGGCCCTGGCCCGGGGCCTTGCGCCGTCCCCGCGCGAGCGCGGCCGGGCGCGTCAGCCTCGCTTGCGGGTCGTGCGCGCCTTGCCCTTCCCGGGCTTGGCACGCGCCGCGGCCGCCCTCGGCCCCCGCCGTCTTCGCTCCTTTTCGAGCGCCGCCTCGAGCTCATCGAGGCGCGCAGCCAGCCTCTCGTTTTCGGCGCGGGCCGCAGCGGCAAGCGCCTTCACCGCCTCGAACTCGTCGCGGTTCACCAGGTCCATTCGGTCGAGCAGGGTTTCGAGACGCTGCTTGAGCCGCATCTCGATCTCCTCCTTCACTCCGGCCATGGTGCCCACCGCGGCCCCGGTGAGCCGGGCAAGGTCGTGCAACAGGCGATTTTCCGTCTGCATGGAGCGTGGCCAGTGACGTCCGACTATGCCTTCGAGGGAAAGATCATGCAACCCGGGCGGGTTGCGTGGCGCCGGGAGCCCACCCTATAAAGGCACCCATGCGCGAGGGGAGGCCGCGAGGAGGCTGGCGGTCGATGAGGGCGCGATGATCGTCATTACAGGGGGAGCCGGGTTCATCGGGTCCAACCTCGTCGCCGCCCTGTCGGACCGGGGCGAACGCGACCTCGTCGTGTGTGACCGGTTGGGCCGCGGCGACAAGTGGCACAACCTGGCAAAACACGAGGTGGCCGAAATCGTGCCCCCCGAAGAGCTCATGGGCTTCCTCGATTCCCGCGCTGGTTCGGTCGACGGCGTCGTTCACATGGGCGCCGTCACCTCGACGACCGAGCGGGACGTCGACCGCATTATGCGCGACAACTTCGGCTTCAGCCTCGCGGTGTGGCGCTGGTGCAGCGCCCACCAGGTGCGGCTCATTTACGCCTCCTCGGCGGCCACCTATGGTGACGGGAGCCAAGGCTTCGACGACGACGGCTCGGTCGAGGCGCTGGCGCGGCTCCAGCCGCTCAATGCCTACGGGTGGAGCAAACATGTGTTCGACCGGCGGGTGGTGCGCCTGGTGGCCGACCGCGCCCCGCGGCCGCCGCAGTGGGTCGGGCTCAAGTTCTTCAACGTTTACGGCCCCAACGAGTACCACAAGGAAGACATGCGGAGCATCGTCCACAAGGCCTTCGCCGAGGCCGTGCGTGGCAATGCCGTTACCCTTTTCAAGTCGCACGACCCCCGCTACCCGGACGGGGGCCAGATGCGCGACTTCGTGTGGGTCAAGGACTGCGTCGACGTGATCACCTGGCTCCTGGACAACCCTGAAGTCAACGGCCTGTTTAACCTCGGCAGCGGTAAGGCCCGCACCTTCGCAGACATTGGCTCCGCCCTGTTCCGCGCATTGGGCAAGGAACCCAGGATCAGCTATGTCGACACCCCTGCCCCTCTGCGCGACCAGTACCAGTACTTCACCGAGGCCAGGATGGATCGTCTCCGGGCCGCCGGGTACGATAAGCCCTTCCGCGCCCTCGAGGAGGGCGTAGCCGAGTACGTGCACGACTACCTGAGCCGTCCGGACCCTTACGCGTGATCTTCGCTCTTCCCTACCCGGTTATCGACCCCGTTCTCATCGACATCGGGCCCTTCGCGATCCGTTGGTACGCGCTGGCCTACGTCCTCGGGCTGTTCCTGGGCTGGCGCTACATCAAGGCCCTGGTGAAGCAGTCGCCGGCCTCCCTCGAGCCCAAACACATCGACGATTTGCTCGTGTGGGCAACCCTGGCCGTGATCCTCGGCGGCCGCTTGGGCTACGTCCTCGTGTACAAGCCCGGTTACTTCCTGGCCAACCCCCTGGAGGTCGCCGCCGTCTGGCGGGGCGGCATGTCCTTCCACGGCGGCCTCGTCGGCGTCGCCGCGGCGCTCATCCTGTTCGCACGCGTGCGCCGGCTCGGGCTCTTGGCGCTCGCCGACCGCGTCGCCTGCGCGGTTCCGATCGGGCTCTTCTTCGGGCGCATCGCAAACTTCATCAACGGCGAGCTTTACGGCCGGGTGAGCGACGTGCCCTGGGCGATGGCGTTGCCCATGGGCGGGCCCGAGCCGCGGCACCCGAGCCAGCTCTACGAGGCCGCGTTGGAGGGGCTGGTGCTGTTCGTCGTCATGTTCGTCCTTTGGCGCACACGTGACCTGCGCGACAGGCCGGGTCTGCTCACCGGTGCGTTCCTTACGGGCTACGGCGTCTTTCGGATCGTCGGCGAGGTCTTCCGCGAGCCCGACGCCCACCTCGGCTTCCTCTTCGATGGCGTAACGATGGGGCAGCTCCTCTCCGTCCCCATGGTCGCGTTGGGCCTCTACCTCATGCTCCGGGTGGGCCCCAGCCTCGGGCGCCGCGCTTGAGCATGAGCGGACTCACCCGACACCTGAGGGACCGCATCGCCCTCCAGGGACCCCTCACCGTGGCCGAGTTCATGGCCGAAGCCCTGAACCATCCGCGTCTCGGCTACTACATGCGCGGCGACCCTCTGGGGCGGGCCGGAGACTTCGTGACCGCACCCGAGATCAGCCAGATGTTCGGGGAGCTGATCGGCCTGTGGTGTGTCGCCACCTGGGAGCAGATGGGTCGCCCTGAGAGGCTGGTTCTGGCAGAGCTGGGGCCCGGGCGCGGCACTCTGATAGCGGACCTGTTGAGGGCGGCGGCCGTGGTCCCGGCCTTCCGGGCGGCCCTCGAAGTCCACCTCATCGAACCCAGCCCGGCCATGAGGCGTCTTCAGGCGCAGACGCTCGCCGGCGAGCATGTGGCCTGGCATACGGACCTGGACGAGCTCCCGTCCGGCCCCTTGCTGCTGGTGGCGAACGAGCTCTTCGACGCCTTGCCCGTACGCCAGTTCCAGCGGACCGAGCGCGGCTGGTGCGAGCGCCTGGTCGACGTGGATCGCCAGAACGGCGGGTTCCGTTTCGTGCTGGCGCCCGGGCCGAGCCCGGCGGCGGCCCTGATCCCGCCGGCGCCCCTCAAGGCGTCCCTGGGCAGCGTGGTCGAGGTCTCGCCCGCCGGCATCGGCCTCGCCCACGCGATCGGTGAGCGCGTGAGGGAGGATAGGGGCGTCGCGCTCGTCATCGACTACGGCCGTGAGACCAGCGCGCCAGGGGAAAGCCTGCAGGCCGTGCGCCGCCACCGCCGTCACGACCCCCTCGCAGAACCGGGGTTGGCCGACCTTTCGGTCCACGTCGACTTCGAGACGCTGGCGCGGGCCGCGAGGGAGGCGGGAGCCCGGGTCTGCGGACCCGTGCGCCAAGCAGACTTCCTCCGGGCCTTGGGCATCGAGGCCCGGGCCGCGCGGCTCGCACGCGGCGCGAGCCCGATCCAGCGCAAGGACGTCCACGCGGCCTTGAGGCGGCTCATCGACCCGTCCGCGATGGGGAACCTATTCAAGGTTCTGGCGATTATCCATCCGGACCAGCCCACGCCGGCGGCCTTCGAGGACACGCCGTGATCACGGCCCGGGCCCTTCGCGGCACGGACGGCGTGCGGCACGGCTTCTTCACCCGCAAGGGCGGCGTAAGCCGGGGGCCCTATCGCTCGCTCAATTGCAGTTTCGGATCGGGGGACGACGACCGCCACGTCGTCGAGAACCGGGCCCGAGCCATGGCCCGGTTGGGCCTTGGGCCAAGCGCGCTGTGCACGGCGCGCCAGGTCCACGGCCGGGACGTCGCCGTGGTCAAGCGCCCCTGGGAGCCGCACGCCCGCCAGCGCGCCGACGGTCTGGTGACGCGGCGCCGGGGCTTGGCGCTGGCCATCCTGACCGCGGACTGCGCACCGGTCCTCTTAGCCGACGGCCATGCCGGCGTGGTGGGAGCGGTCCACGCCGGCTGGAAGGGGACGCTCGCCGGGGTCATGGAGTCGATGGGCCGGGCCATGACCGGCCTGGGCGCGACCGGGGAGCGCATCGTCGCGGCGATCGGCCCGTGCATCGCCCAGCCGTCTTACGAGGTCGGCCCCGAGTTCCGGGCCGCATTCCTCGAGGCGGACCGGGCGAGCGACGCCTTCTTCGTCCCGGCGGGGCGGCCGGGGCGCTTCCTCTTCGACCTTCCGGGCTACGTCGCCCGCCGGCTCGAGCGGCTCGGCCTCGGCACGGTGGTGCGGCTCGCCTTCGACAGCTGTACCGAGGAATCCCGGTTCTTCAGTTACCGCCGGGCCCGCTTGCGCGGCGA
>JBHICW010000159.1:0-4370 GCA_046759785.1 Alphaproteobacteria bacterium | reverse complement strand
GGGAGGAGCGCGGTGACCTCGATCTCGACCTTCATGCGCGCATCGGCGAGGGTGCAGACGACGGTCGTGTTGGCCGGACGGACGTCGCGGAAGTGCTCGCCCACGATCGGCGCCACCCGGGGAAAGTCGTTCTGGTCGGCAAGGTAGACCCGCACCCGCACCACGTCCTCGAGGCGGGCGCCGGCCTCCTCGAGCGCCGCCTCGATGTTGCGGAAGGTCTGCCGGGTCTGCGCCTCGACATCGTCCGCGATCGCGCCCGTCTGATAGTCGAACCCGGTGCAGCCTGAGACGAACACCCAGCGGCCGTCGACGACGGCGCGCGAGTAACCGGCAAGCTTCTCCCAGTGTGAACCCGTCGAGATGAGGCGGCGACCCATCAGTGCCCTCGCGCAGAAATCAGGGTGCTATCCGAGAGCGGCGTATCGCTCAGGCAATTCCCCCTCACCCTGAGCTTGTCGACGCGGCTGGCGCCTGCCCCGGAACAGAAAAGGGGACATTCTACTTTTTTCCCCTTCCCTGTTCTCTTCGCGGCCATCGACGTGAGCGGGAAAAAGTAGAATGTCCCCTTTTCCCTTTTCCTACGTCGCCCGCTCCAAGGCCATCGCCGTCGCCTCGCCGCCGCCGATGCAGAGGCTGGCGACGCCGCGCCTCACGTCGTGCTTGGCCATCGCGTTCAAGAGGGTGACCAGGATGCGCGCGCCCGAACACCCGATCGGGTGGCCGAGGGCGCAGGCACCCCCGTGCGGGTTCACCTTCTCGTGCGGGAGACCCAAATCGCGCATCGCCGCCATGGTGACCACGGCGAAGGCCTCGTTGATCTCGAACAGGTCGGCCTCGGCGGCGGACCAGCCCGTCTTTGCGAACAGTCTCTTGATTGCGCCGATCGGCGCGGTCGTGAACCAGGCGGGCTCTTGGGCGTGGGTCGCGTGGCCGACGACCGTGGCGAGGGGCTTAAGCCCGCGCTTCTCGGCGGACGAGCGGCGCATCATGACGAGCGCCGCGCCGCCGTCGGAGATCGAGCTCGAGTTGGCCGCGGTCACGGTGCCGCCCTCGCGGAAGGCCGGCTTCAAGTCGGGAATCTTGGCGGGATCGGCGCGGAAGGGAAGCTCGTCCCGCTCCACCATGCGCTCCCCCTTGCGCGAGGTGACCCGGACGGGCGCGATCTCGCGGGCGAAGGTGCCGTCCTCGCTCGCCCTGCGGGCGCGGTCGAGCGAAGCGATGGCGAACGAGTCCTGGGCCTCGCGGGTGAACTGGTAGGCTGAAGCCGTGTCCTCGGCGAAGGTGCCCATGAGGCGGCCCTTGTCGTAGGCGTCCTCGAGGCCGTCGAGGAACATGTGGTCGAGGACACGCCGGTGACCCATGCGCTTGCCGAGTGTCCGGTTCAGGAGGTAAGGGGCATTGGTCATGCTCTCCATCCCGCCCGCGACCATCACCTCGCTCGTCCCGACCACGAGCAGGTCATGGGCGAGCATCGCCGCCTTCATGCCGGAGCCGCACATCTTGTTGACCGTGGTGCAGCCGACGCTCAAGGGGAGGCCGGCGGCGCGCGCGGCCTGGCGCGCCGGCGCCTGGCCCAGCCCGGCGGGGAGCACGCAGCCCATGACGGCCTCGTCGACGTCGGTCGCCTTGACGCCGGCATCGGCGAGCGCCTTGGCGATGGCGACCGCGCCGAGCTCCGGCGCCGCGACTTGCGCCAGCTCCCCCTGGAAGCGGCCGATGGGGGTGCGCGCCGCACCGACGATGACGACGGGATCGCTGTGCATAGTCCCAACCTCGTGCCTCCTCACCCTTCGAGACGGCGCCTCGCGGCGCCTCCTCAGGGTGAGGCGTCTGCTAGAGTTCCATATCCCGATCGAACTTTCACCTCATCCTGAGAGGCTGCGAAGCAATTCGAAGCGCGACCGGGTTCGGCTGCTGTTTGTGTGCTCGGGCGATGGTGACGATGGCGGCGTGCGGCGGGGCGCATGATTGGGGGCGGACGTTGGCACGGCTCGGCCACGCGGTCTGCCTGATCGTGCCCTCCGTGGCCAAAGGTTACCGGGATCCGGCGTGCAAGGGCGACCGCCGGGGCGCGCGGGCGATCGCGGAAGCCGGTGGACGGCGGCCCGGGCCCGGCGTCGAGGGTGGCCTGCCGCCCTATCCGCTGTTCTCAGACGCCGCTCGAGCCGCGTTCCCGCCGCCGGCCGACGGGGCGCACCGGGAGAGGGTGGCGGCGAGCGGAAGCAGGGTCATGAGGATGAGGGGGCTCGGCCGCGCCGCTCGAACGGCACACGCGTAGCCTCGCCCAAGATCTGATCGGAGGTGAGGTCCGGCATCGGGTAGTTGACCGTGGCCACCGACACTTTGGGGCGGAGTTCTAAGTCGTCTTGGTGGATCACCGTGTCTGCGACCTGGCTGGTGATCCTCTCCGCCACCGCGACGCATTTGTCCCAATAGGTGTTCTGCAACAGGATGCAGAATTCGTCGTCGCTAATCTTGGCGACGAGGTCGCTCCCCCGAATCAACTGGTTCAACACCTTCGCCAGTTCGGCCATGATCTTCTGCGCCGGCTCGTCGCCGTGCTCCTCATAGATCGCGCGGAAGTCTTCGACGCGGACGAACATCAGGGCACCCATGCTCTCCGGCACGCCCATCCGTTCGAGGCGCCGGGCTTCCAGCAGAATGACGCGGAAAAACTGGCTGAAGCTCGCGTAGTTGACGAAGCCGGTCGTGGTGTCGGTCCCCGAGCCTCCGCGCAGCTCGTCCTCGAGATTGAGAAGGCGCTTCCCATTCTTGACCCTGCGCTTGAGCTCGAAAGAGCTGAATGGCTTGATCAAATAGTCGTCGGCCCCGGCCTCGAGGCCCGCCATCAGGCTGTCCTTATCGGTCTTGCCTGTATAGAAGAGGACGTACGTGTAGCGCGTCCGCCGGAGCCCGCGGATGTGGCGGCACAAATCGGGGCCGCTGACCCCCGGGAGATCCAGGTCCATCATGACGAGCCGGAAGGGCTCCTTGTCGACGCGCTTCATCGCCTCCGAGCCCGACGACTCGACCGTCACTTGGTGGCCCCACTTCTCCAGCTTGGTCTTCGTCAGCCGGGCGAAGAGTCGGTCCGAGTCAACGATAAGGGTCTGCATCGGCGTTCAATCCGGGTGGCGGGACTACCAACCCTATCGGCGGGAGTGGACAGCGCCTGGTTCCGCCCGTCGCCCCCACCCTCACTAAAAATGGTGAACCACTGGTTGGCGCGTTCCTATCGTAGCGGCCTGGTGACCCCTGTCAACGTTCGACGGTGCCCTAGGCCGATCGCGATGCGCCAAGGGGGGCGGCGCCTGTCGAAGGTCGCGCCTTTGGGCGGCCGCGTCTTTGCGGTCCCGATCAAGGAAGCGTGACCCCGCCGCACCGCCGGGCGTCGGCGGCCCTGGCGGGCCCTACCGGCCGCACAGGCCGCGCCCCGTCGTGCCGGCGGTGGAAGGGGCTGAGCGCGGCCGCAAGATGGGCGCCGGCCGGGCGACGGCTCGCCCGCCGCCACCGGGGACTCTCGGTTCGGACCCTGCCGCCGAACCCGGGTCTCAACCGGCGCCAAATATTTGCGGCGCCGCGACGTCCACCACCCGCAGTTCACGGAAGACGACCAAGCCGGCAAGGGCAATGGCGACGCCGTAGGGCATGCCCTCATCCGGCGACAGCAGGCGCGCAGACCAGAGCCTGTTCCGCCAGGCAGCGGGCAGGTTGAGGCGCCTCAGGACGAGCAGCAGAAGCGCGAGCACGCCCCCGAACAGGGCCACCAGCACGAGATATGTTGGAAGCCCCCACCAGCCGACCCAGACGGCGCTGGCGGCTAAAAGCTTCACGTCGCCACCGCCGAAGACGCCCAGATAGAACAGCACGGCTCCCACCGCGAATAGCGCCACCCCTGTGCTCAAGCTCCACAGGATCGCCGTCGTCTCGAATCCGCTGCCAACGGCCGCGGCGAGGAACGCGACGACGAGCAAGGCGGACAGCCAGGTGGGAATCTCGTAGCTGGTGAAGTCGGTGTACGCGGCGTAGACCATTGCCGCTGGAAAGACGAACAGGGGGAGGGCTAGCAGCATGCGGCGCGCAGGCCAGGGCCTTCGGCTCGAGGTACGACGGGCGTGCCAGCGCGTGCCCTCAGCGCCGGCCCGAACACGGGCCTAGCCCAGCTCGCCGGGCTATGCTCCGCTATGAGACAACTCCGTGCCAAGGTCGGCCGCGGGGGAGCGACTCGGTACGGAACAAACGGCAGGGCAACGTTCTCCCGCCTGCGGCAGCAGGCCTGCTGGCGGAAAACCGCAGCCGCGCCCCGCCCGGGCGTCCCGGCCCACAAGGGCCATTCATTATAAGATAATGATATCATGGGCCTTACAAGC
>JBHICW010000158.1:0-4407 GCA_046759785.1 Alphaproteobacteria bacterium | reverse complement strand
CCGGCGCTCCACGTCCGCTCTTTCCTCCAACAGCGGACATAGCACACTCAGGCCACGAGAGTTAGCTCCTGGCGGCTCTAACCGGACATCGGCAAGGCAGGTCAAAGCCGATCCCCGCCCACCTTGATGAGCACACACCCTAGCGTATCGAAGATGGATGAGGTCGCCCAACGCGGCGCGCGGTCGTACGTCGCAGCCGGAGGAAGGCAGACTTGTCCGTCTTCCTCAAGGGCACACTGCCGCCGCCGCCGCCAGCTAGACGATTGCCAGCGCCTCGTCGAGGTCGGCGATCAGGTCGTCCGCATCCTCGATCCCCACCGAGAGGCGCAAGAGGTCGCGGGGGATAGGGCTGTCCGGCCCTTCGATGCTGGCGCGGTGCTCGATCAGGCTTTCCACCCCGCCGAGCGAGGTGGCGCGCTTGAACACCTTGACGTTGGCCCAGACCTCGAGCGCTGCCGCCTCGCCGCCGGCGACGCGAATCGACAGCATTCCCCCGAATCCGCCGTCCATTTGTCGGGCTGCAACCCCATGGTGCGGATGGTCGGGGAGGCCCGGATAAAGGACCTCGGCGACCCTGGGGTGGTCGTGGAGATGTTCGGCCAGCGCCTGGGCGGACCGCGAGCTCGCCTCGACCCGAAGGAACAGCGTCCGCATGCCGCGGAGCAAGAGCCACGATTCGAAGGGCCCGGGCACCGCGCCGCCCAGCTTCCGGATCCGGCGGATGCGCTCCATGAGCTCGTCCGAGCGGGCGCTGACCACCGCGCCCGCCAGCACGTCGCTGTGGCCGTTGAGGTACTTCGTGGCGGAGTGGACCACGAGGTCCGCCCCCAACTCCAGGGGCCGGGTGAGCACCGGGGTGGCGGCGGTGTTGTCGACCGCGAGCCGCGCGCCGGTGCGGCGCGCGATCTCGGCCGCGCCGGCGATGTCGGTAATCGCCCAGGTGGGGTTCGCGGGCGTCTCGACCCAGATGAGGCGTGTGCGACCCTTCTCGACGGCGCGCTCGAGCGCCACAAGGTCACCGTTGGGGACAAAGGCTGGCTCGAGCCCCCAGGGCGCGGCGATTTCCTTCAGCCAGCTGCGCACGCCGTGGTAAATCACCTCCGGCGCGACGACATGGTCGCCGGGCTCGAGCGCCTGGAACACCGTCGCGATCGCCGCCAGGCCGGAGGAGAACAGGAGCGCCGCCTCGCCCCCTTCGAGAGCGGCGAGGAGGGCCTCCGCCTGGTCGTAGGTCGGGTTGTCGTCGCGCGTATAGATGCGCCCGTGCCGACCCGGTCTCCGCGGATCGCTGAGGTAGGTGGTGGCGGGGTGGATCGGGGGGATGACCGCCCGGGTCCCCTCGTCGATCCAGCCCAGGGCCTGGGCCGCAAGCGTCGGCGCCTTGAGCGCGCGTTTCTCCCTCATGCCCTTGTCCTCCCTTCCCCTGACACTGTCTGGTCCGGCGCGAAAAGCCGACGCAGACAAGGGGTTAGGCTCCGAGGCCTGGCCCCTCGCGTCTATTAGTTACCACACTGGTCGCAGCCCGGTGGAAATTCGGGTAGTGTCTCAGTTTGAAATCCTGCCGAACCAATGCCCTGAACGTCCGCTTTCGAGCTGATTATGTCCGCTTAGCCCTCAATAGCGGACGTAATTGGCTATGGCGCTGGATGTCCGCTTGTGACCCGAGGTGGACATTCAACGGCGCGGTTCTACGTCCGCAAATGACCGTTTTCGCGCACCCCGATGTACCTTGACGTGGGCTCGAATGCGCTGCGTGGCCTAACCCAAATCGCCAAACCGAGATGAATGGCCACGCTTTCGATCAATGCTCGATTATGCTACCGTTTCCGGTGGTTGGGAGGAGTCATCTGGGAAATCTCGGCTAAAGCGGCCCTTCGCCAGCGCGTGGGCAGCCGCACGGGCTGCTTGACAGCCCGCGCCACGCGATTAAAATGCGTAACCATCAAGCGCCGATTTGACCTGTCAGATTGCGGGCGCATTACAAATGCAGCTAAAGCGATGTCGGTTACCCGCCCAGCTTAGCTGCGGCGGGTTTCTTCATGGGCCCGTCGGCGACAGGACACACCACCGGAGGGCGCCATGAGCCAGCCTAAGGTTTACGTCATCCACGAGAACGACGCCTGGGTGGAGCCTCTACGCGCGGCTTTCGCCGAGCGCGATCTGCCTTACGAGGAATGGCACCTCGACCAGGGGCGCCTCGATCTCGGCCGAGCGCCGCCGGAGGGCGTATTCTACAACCGCATGAGCGCGTCGTCGCACACTCGCGGACACCGCTACGCGCCCGAGTACACGGCCTGCGTGCTCGCCTGGCTCGAACGCCACGACCGGCGCGTCGTCAACAGCTGGCGCGCCGTGCAGCTCGAGATCAGCAAGGTGGCCCAGTACGCCGCGCTCGAAGCGCACGGGATCCGCACACCGCGCACGCTGGCCGCGGTCGGGCGCGAGAACATCATCGAGGCGGGCCGCACGTTCGACGGCCCGTTCATCACCAAGCACAACCGCGCCGGCAAGGGCCTCGGCGTGCGCCTGTTCTACAGCGTGGAGGGACTCGAGGAGTACGTCGACGGCCCCGACTTCAAGGATTCGGTCGACGGCGTGACGCTGGTGCAGGAGTACATCCAAGCGCCCGAGCCGTTCATCACCCGCGTCGAGTTCGTCGGCGGCAGGTTCGTCTACGCGGTCCGGGTTGACACCTCGGAAGGCTTCGAGCTGTGCCCGGCGGATGCCTGCCGCATCGAGGAGAAGTTCTACTCCTCGGGCGAGAAGCCGCCGGGGCTGTTCAACATTGTCGATGATTTCGAGAGCCCGCTCGTCGGGTGCTACGCTCGCTTCCTCGCTGCCAACGGCATCGAAGTCGCCGGCGTCGAGTTCATCCTCGACCAAAGCGGCGCGGCCTACACCTACGACATCAACACCAACACCAACTACAACTCCCGGGCCGAGGAAGAGGCCGGCATGCCGGGCCGGGGCATGGGCGCGATCGCTGACTTCCTGTGTCGCGAGCTCGCCCACGTAACGGGTGTGGCGCTGCCCTGTGCAGCCGCGGCCGCGGCGTAGCGGGACCGTCGACACGCCGTATCGTCGCTGCGAGCCTCGTGTTGTCCAAAATAGGGCGCTGGGCTAACCTCACGGGCATCGCCGGGTAGGTGGCCGATGGCGGCCAACGTTGAGACCCCGTTGACGTTCTTCCGACGCAACATCCTCGACTTCGTTCCATTCGCGTAGGCCCCGCCGGCAGCTGTTGAAGCGCCAAGCCCTATTGACTGAGGTCACTATCAGGGGGGGCAGAGGGCGTAACATGGCCTACGAGCGCCAGTACAGCGACGCCATCTTGGACTCCATGCAATTGGCTTACGGTCAAGGCTTTCTCTCACCCGGTGGTACGGAGGAGGTAATCGCCATCCTCGAAGGGCTATCCCTGGCGGGGCGGAATGTCCTGGATTTGGGCTGCGGGGTTGGGGGCGCTGCGGTGTTGATGGCCGGCGAATTGGGCGCCGGCAGCGTTCTCGGTGTCGATGTGGAGGAGCACTTACTCGAGCTCGCTGCCGACACCGTGCAGGCAGTCGGACTCACCGAGCGTGTTTACCTGAAGCTCATCGAGCCTGGCCCCCTTCCCTTGCCAGGCAACAGCTTCGACGTAGTCTTTACCAACGACGTGATCTGCCATGTGGCCGATAAAAGGTCGTTAATTGCAGACGTGTTTAGGGTGCTGCGCCCCGGCGGGGTTTTTGCAGGGGGAGATTGGATGAAGGGAGAGGATGGCTCGGGGCGTGCGATCTACAACGATTGGGTGGAGCAACTGCATTCGAGTGGTCTGAGGTTTCGTTTCGAAAGCGTTGACATTTACACCCAGAGCCTCGAGGCCAGCGGTTTCGAGGCCATCGAGGCAAGGAATAGCAGCGCTTGGTCCGAGCAGTGCGCCCGGGATCAGCTCAATTATTTTCTAGGATCGGCGCGTCAGTCTTCGATTCGCTCCCTCGGCAAGGATGCCTTCGATCGGCGAGTACGACTGACCCGATCCCGGCTCGAGGCACTCGCTAGCGGCGGTTTGCAGCACTGGCACCTGCGGGCACGCAAACCGGACTGATGCATGGAAGTAGAGTCGAGGAGGGGCGCGGTGGCGGGGTGGATCGGGGGGATGACCGCCCGGGTCCCCTCGTCGATCCAGCCCAGGGCCTGGGCCGCAAGCGTCGGCGCCTTGAGCGCGCGTTTCTCCCTCATGCCCTTGTCCTCCCTTCCCCTGACACTGTCTGGTCCGGCGCGAAAAGCCGACGCAGACAAGGGGTTAGGCTCCGAGGCCTGGCCCCTCGCGTCTATTAGTTACCACACTGGTCGCAGCCCGGTGGAAATTCGGGTAGTGTCTCAGTTTGAAATCCTGCCGAACCAATGCCCTGAACGTCCGCTTTC
>JBHICW010000157.1:0-4454 GCA_046759785.1 Alphaproteobacteria bacterium | reverse complement strand
GGCCGCCACAGCACGTCCCCCTTGCCGCGGTCGTTGAGGTGGCGACTCAAGACGAACAGGTGGTCGGAGAGACGGTTCATGTACTTGACGGCGAGTGGGCTGACGGGCTCGCGTTCGGCGAGCGCGGCGATCAGCCGCTCGGCCCGCCGGGTGAGCGTGCGGGCGAGGTGGAGGTAGGCCGCCGCGGCCGTGCCCCCCGGCAGGACGAAAGACTCGAGTGGCTCAAGTTCCGCGTTCATCCGGTCGATCTCGCGCTCGAGCCGGTCCACCTGCGCCTGGACGATGCGAAGGGCCTCTCGCCCCTTGGCGGCGTCCTCGGGCGTCGAGAGGTCGGCACCCAAGTCGAACAGGTCGTTCTGGATGCGGGCGAGCATCGCGTCGGCCTCGCCTCGTGTGTCGAGGCGGGCCACCCCGATCGCCGCGTTGGCCTCGTCCACGGCGCCGTACGCGGCCACCCGCGGGTGGTGCTTGGGCACCCGCCGGCCGCCTGTGAGCGAGGTCTCGCCCTTGTCGCCGCCCCGGGTGTAGATGCGCGTGAGCTTCACCATCGCCCGGACCCTGCCGGCTCGCCTCGGCTCAGCGGGTGGAGAGCAGGAGCAGAAGGGCCAAGAGGCCAACCGCCGTTGCTTGGAGAGCGACCCGGGCCCGCATCAGCTTGTTGCCGTACTTGGCGTTGAAAGCGCCGCCCTTGACCATGGAAATGATCCCGGCGAACAAGGCCCCTAGGGTCGCCACCAAGGCGGTGGCGACGAGCACCGGCAGCACGGAAGAGGCCAGCTTCATCGGCCCACTATAGGCCGGCGGGGCTGCGCCGCCCAGGGTCTGTTCTCATTGAGTGCGCGTGCGACGGCGCTTCGCTGTCTGCTGCCTCGAGGTCCCGATCAGGCGGTACGAGCGCCTCGCCTGAAGGTCAACGTGCCCAGGGCCTCAGGCGGCTACCAGCCGGTCGGTCGGGGAGCCGATCGCGCAAAATGGGCCGGGGGGAGCGGTGCGTGGCGGCCGTCGACAGCGTCGGCGGAGCGAGTAGTGTTTACGCGTTCTGACAGGGAGTGGCCCGCCGGGGCCGGAGTCTCTACGTCCAGGCGGCGAGGAGGGCGACCCCGAAGGCGGCGATGACGACGCCGGCGGCCCGGTTCGCCCACTGGATCCAGCCCTCGTCGATCTTGCGGCGGATGAGTGCGACCCCGCCGCTCAGGATCGTCCACCATAGCGAGGAGCCCAGGAAGACGCCTATGACGAGAATGGCGGCGGCAAGCTTGCCGCCATCCGCCGCCACGAGCCCCAGCCCGGCGAAGATCGCGGCGAACGCCAGAACCGTGATCGGGTTGGTGAGGGTGAGGAGAAACGTCGTGCCGAAGGCGGCGACGAGACCGTGCACGTCCGTGCGGCCTACTTGCTTGAGACCGTGGGCGAAGAAGGTCCTGAGGCCCAAGAGACACAGCACGATACCGCCCCCGACCCTGAACCAGGGGTGGTAGCCGACGAGGAGGCCCGCAATGGCGGCGAGGCCGAACGCGGCGATGGCGCCGTAGACCGCATCCGCGGTGGCGGCGCCCAGACCCGAGGCCAGCCCTATGAGCCGCCCTTCGGCAAGCGTGCGCTGGGCGCACAGTATGGCGATCGGCCCGACCGGTGCAGCGATCGCGAAGCCGATGACGATCCCTTTGAGGAACAGGCCGGTCATCATCCCTGGTCCGACCCTTGCTACCCCCATAATAGCCTGCGTGGCGGCGAGGGCTAGTGTCTCAACGAGCGCCGGGGCGGAGGCCGTTGCCGCCTCGCAGCCACCGGGCCGCACCAGGGCCTGAAACGGTTGGCCGCCAGCGAGAAGGTTCCGTTTCACTCGCGAGTCCGGTTTCGGGATAAATAGGGCATGATCGTGGCCCCATCGCTCTCCGGTCCCGTTCGCCCCCCCGCGTCCGGCAGGGCTGCCCGCGAACTCGTGGTTCTTCTCCACGGCTGGGGGGCGGACGGCAACGACCTCATCGGCCTCGCGCCCGACTGGGCCCGGCAGCTTCCCGATGCGTTCTTCGCCGCCCCGCACGGGCCCGATGCTTGTGAGCAGAACCCGATGGGGCGCCAGTGGTTCAGCTTCGCGGACGCCCGGGCCGGGGCGCTGGCCAGCGGCGCGGCGCGTGTCGCCCGGCTCATCGACCGCTTCGTCGACTCGGAACTCGCCCGCCTCGGGCTTGAGGACGACCGGCTCGCCCTCGTCGGCTTCTCTCAGGGGGCGATGATGGCGCTCTACGTGGGCTTGCGGCGGCCCAGGCCCTGCGCCGCCGTGCTCGGCTATGGGGCGGCGCTGGTGGGGGGCGAGGGCCTTAAGGGCGACCTCAGGTCGCGCCCGCCCATCCTTCTCGTCCACGGCGACGCCGACGAAATCGTGCCGGTCGTCTCGCTTTACCAGACAGTTGAGGCGTTGGGCGCGCTCGAGGTGCCGGTCCAATGGCACGTCTCGCCCGGGCTCGGCCACGGGATCGACCCCGAGGGGCTCATCATCGGCCGGACGTTTCTGGCCGCGTGCTTAAGCGGCTGAGCGGGGTCAGATCACCCCGTCCGCCCTCAACCGCGCGATCTCGTCCTCCTTAAGACCCAGAAGGCCTCTAAAGCACCTCCTCGGTGTGCTCGCCGAGGAGGGGCGGCGGCGGCCGGTACTCGGGCGTGGTCAAGGAGAAGTTGGTGGGGTTCTTGACGAGAGGGACATGACCAGCAAGCTTGTGGGGGAGTTCCATCCGCATGCCGCGGGCCCTGGCCTGCGGGCTGGCGAAGACCTGATCGAGGTCGTTGATCGGCCCCGAGGGAATCCCTGCGGCCTCGAGCGCCTCGAGCCACACCCTCGCCGGCCTCTCCTTGAGAATCTCCTCCACGATCGGCACCAGCCTGGCTCGGTTCTTGACGCGCTGAGCGTTGGTGGCGAAGTCGGGGTTCTCGGCCAGCTCCGGCCGGCCGGCGAGGTCTGACAACTTGGCGAGCTGAGCATCGTTGCCGACGGCGAGGATGATGGGTTCGTCGGCGGTCGGGAACACGTGGTAGGGCACGATGTTGGGGTGTGCGTTGCTGTAGCGTCCCGGCGGCTCGCGCCGTTCGCCCGCTTGCCAGCGGCGGCGCGCCACGCTATATGGTGCGGGCGCCTCGCGCTCGAGGAGGAGGCTTGGGTGCTCGCTTCGCTCGAAAGTTGTTCGGCTCTGGTGCTCAACGCGGACTACCGTCCGCTGAGCTACTATCCGCTCTCGCTGTGGTCGTGGCAGGACTCCGTCAAGGCCGTCTTCCTCGATCGGGTCAACATCGTCTCGGAGTACGACCGAGTGGTGCGCTCGCCGAGTGTCGAGATGCGCCTGCCGAGCGTCGTGTCGCTGAAGCACTTCATCCCGCCGACCCGGCGGCCGGCCTTCACCCGCTTCAACGTCTTCTTGCGCGACCGCTTCTCCTGCCAGTACTGCGGCGGCGTGTTCGCGGCCGAGGATCTCACCTTCGACCACTTGGTCTCGCGCTCGCGCGGCGGCCATACGACGTGGGAGAACGTCGTCACCGCGTGCACGACGTGCAACCTCAAGAAGGGGGAGCGGCTGCCGAGCGAGGCCGGCATGTACCCGCGCGCGAAGCCCGGGGTGCCCTCGCCTTACCGACTCCAGGAGAACGGGCGGGCGTTCCCGCCCAACTTCCTGCACGAAAGCTGGCGCGACTTCCTTTACTGGGACACCGAGCTCGACCCCGACTAGGGGGCGGTCCCGGCGCCATCAAGGGGCTCGATCCCGTGGCATCCGGGTCGCCCGATAGGACAGGTGTGTGCCGCGAAAGCCGGGGTGCGCCCTCAGCACCCGGATTGGTCAGTGGGTCGGGTTTTCGATCGCCAAATCGGCCTGATAAGGGGCGGAGCCCGACCTACCGCGCCGGTTCACGACGGGAATTGTGGTGCGAACTCCCTTCGTGCTACCATCGTCGGCAACCGGGGGGAGCCATCTGGGGAATCTCGGTTTCTTACCAAACAAACGAGAATTAGGGAGGAGATGAAGACCATGACCAAGCTAAGCGTACTTGCTGCAGCGATAGTCATCGCAGCGCTGCCGATAACGCTGGCGCATGCACAAAGCGGAACATTCCGCCAATCCCACGACCTTGGATTTGGCGAGGGGATAATAGACGTCGACCCGGCTTCCCATGGTCGCTTCTGGCAAGTCACCGAGAAGACGATGAGCCGCCTCGTTCGGCCGGGATTGAGTGGAGAGCCGGAACCGAATCTGGCGACGGAGTGGTCGGCAAGCGACGACGCGACCGAATGGACCTTCAAGTTGCGTGAAGGAGTCAAATTTCACGATGGGTCCGACTTCGACGCAGGCGACGTGGTCTATTCGTTGGAACACATCAGAGACCCCGATTTCGATTCGCCGGCCGCGTCGGCCATCGCGATGGTAGACACTATAGAGGCCGTTGACGCGTTGACCGTCAAGATGACG
>JBHICW010000156.1:0-4532 GCA_046759785.1 Alphaproteobacteria bacterium | reverse complement strand
TAGCTCTGCTGATAGCAGGCGACGCCGCGGCCGACCTTGACCGGGCCGCTGTCGGGGGTGCGCTCGCCCAGCGCTTCCCACGCCCGCTCCATGCATTCCTTCGACCACACCGCGCTCTCGATGGTCTGGCCGTTGGCGCTGGTGTCGCCGGTTTGAATGAAGTTCCGGCGGCGCAGCTCCATCCGGTCGATGCCCAGCGACTTGGCGATCTCGTCCATCTGCGATTCGTGCGCGAAGCAGGCCTGCGACGTGCCGAAACCGCGGAAGGAATCGGTGCCGATGTGGTTGGTCGCCACCCCGAACGAGTCGACGTGAATGTTGTCGACGCGGTAAGGGCCCGAAGTCGCGATCGTCCCGTAGAGGATGACGTAGGGGCTGAGCTGACCGTAGGCGCCGGTGTCGGCGACGAGCTTGACCTCCTGCGCCGTGATCCGGCCGTCGCGGGTGACGCCGGTGCGGTAGGTCATGGTGAAGGGGTGGCGCTTGCCGTGGGCGAGGAACGACTCCTCGCGGGTATACGCCAGCCGGACCGGCCGCCGCGTCGCCTGGGCGAGCAGCGCGAGGAACAGCTCGACCGTTAGGTTCTCCTTGCCGCCGAAGCCGCCGCCGGTGAACATCGCCTGGATGTGCACCCGGTTGTGCGGCAACCCCAGTGCGTCGGCGACAGCGCGGAAGTGCTCGACGACCTGGGTGCTCATGCGGATGTTGATGACCTCGCTGTCGTCGACCCAGGCGACGCCGACCTCGGACTCGAGGAAGGCGTGCTCCTGCAGCTGGGTGCTGAAGCTGTTCTCGACCACCAGGTCGGCCTCGGCGAAGCCCTTGTCGATGTCGCCCTTGCGGATCTTGTAGCGCGACACGATGTTGTCCTCGCCCTGGACCAGCGGCGCGCCCGGCCTCATCGCCTCGAAGGGGTCGAACACGCCGGGCAGCGGCTCGTACTCGATGTCGATGAGCTCGAGCGCCCGCTCGGCGATCTCGGGCGTATCGGCAGCGATTAGCGCGACCGGCTCGCCGTGATAGAGGACGCGGTCCTTGACCAGGATCGGCTGCGCCGTGTTCAGGTTCTGCTGGCCGGTCTGGCCGGGAATGTCGGTCCGCACCAGCCGGTCGGGCAGATCCCGCGCGGTCAGCACGCAGCGCACGCCGGGCAGCGCCCGCGCCCGCGTCGCGTCGATTCTCCGGATCATGGCGCTGGCCTCGCTGCTGCGCAGGATCTTGGCGTGCAGCATGTTGGGCATGACCACGTCGCCCGCATAGAGCGTTGTGCCGAACGCCTTGCCCGGCGCGTCGGTCCGCGGCAGCGGCTTGCCGACTTGGCGGAACGCGGGGACGTTGCTGTCCGCAGCTTGCCTGGCGGTCGGCTTGCTCATGGCTTGTTTCCCTGCTCGCGGAGCGCGGCGGCGGCTTGCCGCACCGCATCGAAGATCCGCGTGTAGCCGGTGCACCGGCACAGGTTGCCGCTGAGACCCGCGCGGATGTCTTCGTCGCTCGGGTCGGGGTGCTCGTCGAGGAGCGCTTTGGCGGCAATGAGGAAACCAGGCGTGCAGTAGCCGCACTGTACGGCCCCGCTCGCGATGAAGGCGGTCTGCAGCGGGTGCGGGTCATGCGGCCCGCCGAGCCTGGCCACGGTCGTCACGGCGCGTCCCTCGACCTGCCAGGCGAGCGTCAGGCAGCTGTCGACGGCGCGGCCGTCGACGAGCACCGCGCAGGCGCCGCAGTCGCCCTTCTCGCAGCCGCTCTTGACCTCGACGCAGCCAAGCTCGCGTAGCCCGTCGAGCAACGTGCGGTTGGCCGCAACGGTGAGGCGGCGCGCCTCACGGTTAACGGTCAACGTGATCGTCTTCGCTTCTGCCACGGCCAATCTCCTGCTCAGTCGAGCGCCTGCGCGGCCTGCGTGAGGAGGCGCCGGGTGAGCGCCTCCACCACGTGGCGCCGGTAGTCGGCCGAGGCCCGGATGTCGTCGATCGGCGCGCAGTCCTCGACCGCCAAGCGCGCCGCCTCGTCGATCACCGCGGCGCTCAGCGTGGCGCCGCTCAGCACCGCCTCCGCCGCCTTCGCCCGCATGACGACCGGCGCGACCGCGGCGAGCGCGATGCGCGCACGCGAGCATGCGCCGTTCTCCACGGTGAGGGATATCGCGACGCCGACGACGGCGATGGAGTCGCCCTTGCGCAGGCCCAGCTTGCAAAAGCGGCTCGCGGACCGTGCCGGCAGCGGGGCCCAGCGCACCTCGGTCATCAGCTCGTCGGCCCAGTGCCGGGTCTCGCGCACGCCGACGAAGAAGTCGCTAAGCGGCAGCGTCCGGCCGCCCCCGGCGCTGTCGAGAACCACCTCGGCGTCGAGCGCCATGAGCGCCGGCGCAAGGTCGGCGGCGGGCGAGCCGTAACAGAGGTTTCCGCCCACGGTCGCCGCGTTGCGCACCATCGCGCCGCCGAACACGCGGCCGGCGGCGGCCATACTCGAACGGCAGGTCAAGAGGATCGTAGAGGCGCGCGACGCGTTCGTATTTTCCCTGATGTCCCGTTCTAGACCCTCCTTGCTACGTTTGCGTCTTAGAGTTCACCTTGGACGACATCCCGGCGCGTTAGGCCGGGGACTCTCGTGCGCCCGGCCGGGTCCAAGGCAAAGGCCAGAAAGTCGAGACCGTGCAGCTCTCGGCCCGAAGTCTACCCGGGGCGCGTGAGCTAGGCGGAGTGACGTATGCTGCTCCCAGCAGCCTCCCTGCGCATTGACCTGAATCAAGAGCGATGTTGGAGGAGTGTGTCCCGCGCTCGCGAATGACGTGGGTTAGGAGCGTGGTCACCGACCTCGACACCGACCGCGCCGCCAACCTCCTGGTGAAGCAGCATGGCAGCCTCACACTGCTGCGTGGTGCCAAGAGGGCGGATCAGCTCCTAGAGGCCGGCGACCTCGATGGGGAGCGGGTCTGGCTGCGCACCCTGTAGCTGGTGGAGGAATTGTTTAGATAAGGGGCCGGCTGACGCGGGGACGCCCGTTCACTAACCCTTCCAGCAATCTTTCCAGAATTTGTTCGAGGCGGCGGAGTCGCGGCTTAGTAAGACCTGACGACCTCGAAGCTGCCGCGGCCAGGGAGGATTTCCTTCCGCGGCGTTTCCCTCGTGCGCCGCAACAGCGTCCGCACGGGCTGGAAGCGGGGAGGACGCCGAGACGCGGGCGGCGAACAACCAGGGTCCATTTGAGAGATGTCGGGCGACCGCGAACCGACTCCACGCGGCGCGTCATCTCGTGTAAGGTCTGGCGGTCACTTGCGAGCCCGCGAGGCCAAGTGTGAAGTTCGATACCAAGGTCGTGCGCGCCGGAATCCGGCCCGACCCCACCACCGGGTCCATCGTCCCGCCCATCTACGAGACCGCAACCTATGTTCTCGACGAGGTGGGCAGGGACAAGGGATTCGATTACACCCGATCCGCCAACCCCACACGCCAGGTGCTTGAGGAGAACCTTGCGGCGATCGAGGGCGGCGCGTACGGCGTCTGCTTCGCGAGCGGCATGGCCGCGGTCGACGGCTGCCTGAGGCTCTTGAACGCCGGCGACTCCGTCGCCTGCTCTGACGACGTCTACGGCGGCGTCTCGAGGTACTTCAACAATGTGCTCACGCGCTACGGACTCACTTTCACCTACGTCGACACCTCGCAGCCCGAGACCGTCCGTCAGGCCATCAGGCCTGAGACCAAGATGCTCTGGGTCGAGACGCCGACGAATCCGTTGCTCAAGGTCACCGATCTCCATGCAATGACGGCGATCGCCAAGGAGCACGACCTGTACCTCGCCGTCGATTCCACCTTCGCAACGCCGGTGTTCCTGCGTCCTCTGGAGTTCGGCGCGGACATCGTGATGCACAGCACCACGAAGTACCTGAGCGGCCATAATCAGCTCATCGGTGGCGTCCTCATCACCAACCGCAAGGATATCTACGACGAGATGAAATTCGCCCAGAAAACCATTGGCGCCGTTCCCAGCCCCTTCGACTGCTGGCTCACGCTTCTCGGCGTGAAAACGCTCCATCTCCGCATGGAGCGCCATGCCGCGAGCGCCCAGCGCGTCGCCGAGTACCTCGAGGGACACCCAAAGGTCGCCCGCGTGGTCTATCCGGGGCTCGCCTCCCACCCGCAGCACGCGATCGCCAAGGCCCAGATGTCCGGCTTCAGCGGCATGATCTCGTTTGAGCTCGAGGGCGGGATCCGCGCCGGCAAGGCCGTGATGAACAACGTCGAGCTGTGCGGTCTGGCGGAGAGCCTGGGCGCCGTGGAGACCATGATCACCCATCCCGCCACCATGACCCATGCCGATGTCCCGGCGGAAGACCGACATGCCCGCGGCCTGAGCGACGGCTTGGTCCGGCTGTCGGTGGGCATCGAGGACATAGACGATATCGTCGCCGACCTGGAGCAGGCCCTCGACAAGGCCTGAGGGCGGTCGGGAGCCGCGCGCAAATGGGTCGGGCGCAAAGGTGACGGGGCGGGGCTGCCGGATCGATCGTTAGCATCCTCGACATCGACCGCGCCGCC
>JBHICW010000155.1:0-4575 GCA_046759785.1 Alphaproteobacteria bacterium | reverse complement strand
GCCGCTCGTGCTCGAAGTCGACGTCGATGTCGGGCGGCTCGTTGCGCTCGGCGCTCACGAAGCGCTCGAAGAGCAAGTCGATCTTGCCGGGGTCCACGGCGGTGATCCCAAGGCAGTAGCAGACCGCCGAGTTCGCCGCCGAGCCCCGCCCCTGGCATAGGATCCCCCGGCTCCGCGCGAACCGGACGATGTCGTAGACGGTGAGGAAGTAAGGGGCGTAGCCAAGCTCGGCGACGAGCCGGAGCTCGTGCTCGATCAGGGCCTTGACCTTGGCTGGCACGCCTCGTGGGTAGCGCGCCCCGACCTCCTGCTCCACCAGGGCCTCGAGCCGCGCCTGGGGGTCCGCTCCGTCCGCGCCTGTCTCGTCAGGATACTCGTAGCGGAGCGACTCGAGGGAGAAGGCACAGCGCTCGGCGACCTCCACCGAGCGGGCCATGGCGTGGCCGTGGCGGGCGAACAGCCGCTTGATCTCGGCCGGGGGCTTCAAGTGCCGCTCGGCGTTGGCGGCGAGGCGAAACCCCGCCTCGGCGATCGTGCAGCCCTCGCGGATGCAGGTGAGGGTGTCCTGGAGGGGGCGCCTGGCGGGCACATGGGCGTGGACGTCGTTCGTCGCCACGAGGGGGACGTGCACCCGGCGGGCGAGCTCGGCGAGCGCGTCGATCCGGGCCTTATCGTCGCCGCGGTAGAGGTGGTGCGCGGCGAGGTAGCAGCGGTCCCCGAAGTGCGCGGCGAGCTCGTCCACCCACCGGCGGAAGGCCGGACTCGCAAGCTGGCGGACCCGGCCTTCGTCGGGTGGGAGGGCGATCACCACCTGGCCGTCGGCGTGCGCAAGCAAGTCCTCGCGCGTCAGGTGGCACTCACCCTTCGCCGCCCGGCGGTTGCCGGTTGTAATGAGCCGCGAGAGCCGCCCGTAGGCCGCGCGGTCCATGGGAAAGCACAAGACGCTCCGCGTGCAAGCGAGGTCGAGGCGGGCGCCGACCACGAGCCGGAGGCCCACCCTCTCAGCGGCGATGTGGGCGCGCACCACCCCGGCCAGGCTGTTGCGGTCGGTGATCGCCACCGCACAGAGGCCGAGCCCGGCGGCGGTCTCCACCAGCTCCTCCGGGTGCGAGGCGCCGCGGAGGAAGCTGAAGTTCGTCGTGACCTGAAGCTCGGCGTAGCCTTCCATCAGGCGAACAGCCCGTGGAGGTACCAGAGGGGGCCTGAGCCCGGGCGGTAGGGCCCCCGGCGGTAGACCCAGAAGCGCCCGCCGTCGGTATCCTCCACGTGATAATAGTCGCGGTAGTCCTCGGGGTCGGAGGCCGCGGCGCGCCACCACTCGGCGGTAAGCCGCTCGGGCCCGGCGGCGTGCGCCACGCGGTGAGGGCGGCCGCGCCAGAGGAACAGGGCCGGCGGGGCGTCGGGCATCATCGCCACCGCCTCGATGGGCTCGGGCCGGGGAAGGAGGCTCAATGGGCGCACGACCCCGTCGGGCCAGGGCCGCGCAGAAGCCGAGGCAAGCGCCGGCACGGCATGGACCGCCCGCTCCGGGATATGGCTGTCCCGCGGCACGAGACGAATGACGTTGGCGGTCCCCAGCCGGTTCGCGAGACGGTCGATGAGAGCCCCGAGGTCCTCCGCGCCCCCACCCGGGGCACCCTCCTCCCGCGCCGCCAGGGGAAGCTGGGCGAAGGGCAAGGGTTCGATGACGGGGGCGGCGAGGATCATCGCCTCCACCCCGAAGCCGAGGTCGGGGGCCTCGAGCCGGGGCTTGAGCAGGGAAAGGAGATGCTTGGGCTCCCGGTTCGGCCGGGCGGTCCCGACGCCAAGCCGGCGGCTTGCCCGGTCGACCCGGAAGAGGGTGAGCTCGAGCCGGCGGAGCCCGCGGCCCGCCCCTTCCAGCCGGCGGCAGAGGTCGGCGACAAGGGCGGCGACGGCGCATCTCACGCCCTCGCCCTCGGTAAGGGGCTCGGGAAAGACCCGGTGGAGACGCCAGGGGACTGGCGCGCGGCGCGGCGAGATCGGCTCGCCCACCCGGCCCAACGCCTCATCAAGGCGGCGGACCACCTCCTCGCCGAAGCGGGCGGCGAGCGGCGCCCGCGGGAGCATGCCAAGGTCCTTGACCCGCTTCAACCCGAGCCGCTCCAGCTCGGCCGCGGCGCAGGGGGCGAGGCGGAGGGCGGCGACGGGGAGGGGGGCAAGGGCCTCTCCGACCCCGCCCCGGGGGACGACCGCCCACGGGGCGCGAGCCGTGGTGAGGAACCGGGCCGCGGCATGAGCCGCCCCCGGGGTCTCGGCGAGCGCGGCGCGGGCGGTGAGACCGAACCGCTCGAGCCCCCCCACCAGCCGGTCAATGAGGGCCCGCTCGCCGCCGAAGAGATGGGCGCAGCCGGTGACGTCCAGCCACAGCCCTTGCGCTCCGTCAAGGGCGACCCAAGGGGTGAAGCGGAGGCACCAGTCGGCGAGCGCCGCGAGCGCCCGCACATCGCCCACGGGGTCCATGGCATGAGCCTTGAGCCCCGGGCAGAGGGCGCGGGCGTCGGCGAGCGGTAGGCCGGGCCTCAAGCCCTCGGCCTCCGCAGCCGGGCCGACGGCGGCGAGCGTGAGGCCGCCCCGCCCGCCCGCCACCAGGACCAGCGGCTCAGCCGACGCGGGAGAGTGCGGCTTCCCGGACTGGCGGCGGCAGAGCCGGCGGGCAAGCCGCTCGGTCGGCCAGTAGGGAAGCCACAGCGAGACGACCCGTCTCATCCTTCCACTCCATCAGCCACGCGCGGGGGACGCCGCCGCGGCAGCGCAAGAGCGCGACCCGCCAGCGGGCGGCGCCCGGCGCGCCGGCGGAAGCCCGGCTCAAGGCGGCGGCGACCCGCCAGCGGGTGACCGCAGCGCCGGGAGCGCCCTCGGCCCCCCGGGGGCGAAGCAAGAGGGCGGGGACTCCCCCTGCCTCGGCGGCAAGCTGGAGGCGGCGGCTCATGGTGAGGGTGACGGCGTGCATCTCGCCCAGCACGGCGCCGACGCGGCGGCACCTGAGCCCTTCCTCCATCGCCCACAGCACGTCGTCCGCGCGCCGGGCGCGGACCACGATCAGGCGGTCGGGATGGAGGCCGAACGCGCCCAGGCCGGGCCCATAGAGACCCTCCCGCGTGAGGCACCACAGGGCCGGGCCGCGGCCGGCGGCAAGGCGCGCGAGGAGCACGGCTGAGAACCCCTCGGCCGCCCCCTTATCCCAGGCGACGACCTCGTGCAGACAGCCTCTTGGCAGCCCCTTCCAGGGGAGGGCCGAGTCGACCTCGCGGGCGCCGACGGGTACGGCGGCGCGTCCGGGGCCCAAGGGGGGAAGCCCTTCGAGCGCCCGGATCCGGGCGCTCAAGGCGTGGAGAAGGGCGGGATCGGGGCGGGTCGGCATGGTGTGCACCTCGGGTTCCAGGATCGTTTGTTCTCTTTTTGTTCTAACCTAACCTCGCCATGAAGTCAAGCCGCCTTCCTCCACTGGGGCGACGCCGGGGAGCTACCAGACGAAGGCCAGGATCGCCGCGCTCGGCTCCGCACCCGCGGCGGCGCAGGCCGCGGCAAGAAGCTCGGCGTCGGGCGGTGATGAGCGCGCAACACCCCAGGCATCGGCGAGCAGCCCGCCGGTGACCAGCACCGAATCGATCCCGACCCCCACCGCACCCGCGATGTCAGTCTTAAGCCCGTCGCCGACCGCCAGCACCCGCCGCCGCTTGACCCCTTCGAGCGCCTCGAAGCAAAGCTCGTAGATCAGGGGATAGGGCTTTCCCTCATAGCTCACCTCGCCGCCGAGCTCGGCGTACCGCTCGGCCAGCGCGCCAGCGCACAGCTCACGCCGGCCTGAGCGCACGACCGCCCGGTCGGGATTCGCGCACACCATCGCAAGCCCCCGCCCCACGCCCGCCGCGAGCAGCGGCTCGTACCGCTCGAGCTCGTCCTCCCTGTCGACGACCCCGGTGGCGAGCATGAACTCGGCCTCCTCCACCGCCCCGACCATGCGGTAGTCCAGGCCCTCGAGGAGGCGCGCGTCGCGCTCCGGCCCGAGGTGGAGGTAGGCCCGCCCTAACGCCGCGTACCAGGGGTGCGTCCGCCGGGCGAGCGCCAATCGCGTCGCGTCGCCCGAGGTGATGACCCGCTCGAACAGGCGCTCAGGAATTCCCAGCCCGCGAAGCGTCTCGACGACGGCCAAGGCCCGCCGCGGCGCGTTGGAGACAACCACCACCCGCTTGCCCGCCCCTTGCAGCCGCTCCAGGCAGTCGAGCGCGCCCGGATAGAGCCGCGTGCCGTCGTGGACAACGCCCCAGAGGTCCAGGATCACCGCGTCGTAGTCGCGGGCGAGCGGGGCCATCCCGGGGTAGACGGGGACGGTCATGGTCCTCCTTGGCGCAAGGAAGGGGCTCGGTGTCGAGTCCGCGGCTTTGTGCCACGGGCGGCAAGGAAAGGACAAGGTGTCGACGGTCAGCGCGCGTCGGCCCCGACCGCTTGGGTCACACGCTCGAACCCGTCCCGCTCCAGCAACCCGGCAATCTCCACCGTCGCGCGAGCGACCAGCCCCGGCCCCCTGAAGACGAGGCCGGTGTAAAGCTGGAC
>JBHICW010000154.1:0-4596 GCA_046759785.1 Alphaproteobacteria bacterium | reverse complement strand
CTAAGAAGACGTGTCCGAGCTAGAAGACGTGTCCGAGCTCCGGACAAGCGACCTCCTCCCGCCCGGCCACGGTCCTTGGAGGGGGCGGTGGAGCCTTGCCCCATCGGCCGAACTCTTCGTCGGTGACGCTTGATCGCCGCCCCGGGCGCCGCTAGTCTGCACCGCCCCGTAACCCAGGCGGTTGGCGCCTCTCATGAACATTCGCGAGGGCATTTGCCCCCTGATCGGCGGCACGCCCCTCATTCGGCTCAAGAAGGCGTCGGAGGAGACGGGCTGCGAGATCCTGGGCAAGGCGGAGTTCCTGAACCCCGGCCAGTCGGTCAAGGATCGGGCGGCGCTGTATATCATCCGTGACGCCGAAGCCCGTGGAGCGCTGCGCCCTGGGGGGGTGATCGTCGAGGGAACCGCCGGCAATACCGGAATCGGGCTGGTGCTCGTCGGCAACGCGCTGGGCTACCGCACCGTCATCGTCATCCCGGAGACCCAGAGCCAGGAGAAGATGGACACGCTCAGGCTGTACGGCGCCGAGGTCCGCGAAGTGCCCGCCGTGCCTTACAAAGACCCTAACAACTACGTCCACGTCGCTGCGCGCCTCGCCGAAGAGCTGGCCGAGACCGAGCCCAACGGCGCGCTCTACGCGAACCAGTGGGACAATCTGGCCAACCGTGACGGCCACTACCGCACGACCGGCCCGGAGATCTGGGAACAAACCGACGGCAAGGTGGACGCCTTCTCCTGCGCGGTCGGCACCGGCGGGACGATCGCCGGCGTCGGCATGTTCCTGAAGGAGCGCAACCCGAATATCGTCATCGCCCTCACCGACCCCATGGGCGCGGCGCTGTACCACTATTACAAACACGGCGAGCTCAAGGCGGAGGGTAATTCGATCACCGAGGGAATCGGCCAGGGCCGCGTCACCAAGAACGTCGAAGGCGCGCCCATCGACGAGGCCTACCAGATTCCCGACGAGGAGGCGCTGCCGACCATCTTCGACCTCCTCGAGTACGAGGGACTGTGTCTCGGCGGCTCCAGCGGAATCAACGTGGCGGGCGCCATCCGCCTCGCCCGGCAGATGGGGCCAGGCCATACCATCGTCACCATCCTCGCCGATTACGGCACCCGCTATCAGAGCAAGCTGTTCAACCCGGCATTCCTCAGGGAGCGGAACCTGCCGGTTCCCTGTTGGCTGTAAATCGGGAGCGCCCCATGGAAACCGTCTTTCGTACCGACGCTTACGCCAAGAGCTGTGAGGCCACGGTCGTAGGGGCCAGCGCGCAAGGCATCGCGCTCGACCGCACCGTCTTCTACCCGATGGGCGGAGGGCAACCGGGCGACCGGGGCTCACTCCACCTCGGCGACGGCACCGAGGTCGCCATCGTCGACACCCGCAAAGGCGAAGGCGCTGATGAGATCCTTCACATCCCCACCGCGGGCGCGCCCCTCCCCGCTCCCGGCACCCGCGTCGTCGCCGAGATCGACTGGGAGAGGCGCTACCGGCTCATGCGCATGCATACCTGCCTGCACCTCTTGAGCGCCGTCGTCGACGCGCCCGTGACGGGGGGACAGGTCGGCGACGGCGAGGGACGGCTTGACTTCGACCTGCCCGAGGCGACGCTGGACAAGGCGGAGATCGCCGCCGCGCTCAACCGGCTGGTCGCGGAGGATCATCCGGTGTCGGCACGCTGGATCACGGACGCCGAGCTCGAGGCGCAGCCGGAGCTGGTGAAGACGATGTCCGTGAAACCCCCGAAGGGTCAGGGCAAGGTGCGGCTCATCGAGATCGAGGGGGTGGACCTGCAGCCCTGCGGCGGCACTCATCTTATGCGTACCGGCCAGATCGGGAGCGTGGAGGTGGTGAAGATCGAGAAGAAGGGGCGCCACAACAGGCGTGTGGCCATCGGCCTCGTCGACAGATAGAAGCAAAGGTTCACCGCAACCGTCTCATGTCGGACAGCAGCATGGACGCGCTGGTCACGACGGATTGGCTGGCTGAGCATCTTGAGGCGCCCGACGTGCGGGTGGTGGACGGATCGTGGTACCTGCCCGCCGCGAACCGCGATGCGCGGGAGGAGTACGAGGCGGCCCACATCCGGCGGGCGGTGTTCTTCGACATCGACGAGATCGCGGACACCGAGAGCGACCTTCCGCACATGCTGCCGAGCGCGGAGAGGTTCGCGAGTCACGTGCGGCGGCTGGGGCTCGGCGCCGAGAACCGCGTCGTGGTTTACGACGCGAGCGGCCTCTTCAGCGCGGCGCGGGTATGGTGGATGTTCCGTGTCTTCGGGCACGAGGACGTGGCCGTGCTGGACGGCGGGCTCCCAAAATGGCGAGCGGAGGGACGGCCGGTCGAGGACACGCCCGTGGTTCCACGGGAGGGCCACTTCACGGCGCGCATGAACACGCTGTTGGTCCGCGATCTCGAGCAGATGCGCGCTAACCTGGTCACCGGCCGCGAGCAGGTGGTGGACGCCCGCCCCGCCGGCCGATTTGCCGGAACCGAGCCGGAACCGCGGCCGGTTCCACGCCTCGGACACATTCCCAGAAGCCTGAACCTTCCCTTCGAGAGACTGCTGCGTGCGCAAGATGCGACGCTCTTGCCGCCCGACGACCTCGCCCGGGTCTTCGAGGACGCGGGGGTCGATCTCACCCGGCCCGTGGTCGCCACCTGCGGCTCGGGGGTGACGTCGGGCATACCCGTCCTCGCCCTTCATCTCTTGGGACGCCGCGACGTGGCGCTGTACGACGGCTCCTGGGCGGAGTGGGGAAGCCGCAGAGACACGCCGGTGGAGCCCTGATCGCCTTCCTTCCCGCCGCCGCTCGCAGGGTTCCCAACGGTTTCAGGGCACGGGTCCCTGCCGCTGCACAGGCCAAGGCACAAGGATGACCCGAGGCAAGCGCTCTCTCCCCGTTGTCGAGACGACCGTCACCTACCTCGAGATGAGGGAGCGGCCCAAACGTCCCAGGGCGCCGGCACCGTTCGGCCGCCTGGCCATCCTCAGGGCCCACAAGCCGACCATCTCTTTCTACCGGTACCTCTACAACACCGTGGGCGAGTCGTGGAACTGGACCGACCGGCGGCTGCTCACCGACGAGGAACTCGCCGCCATCATCCACGACCCGAAGGTGGAGATCTACGTGCTCTACGCCGACGGTGTGCCGGCCGGTTACGCCGAGCTCGATCTCAGGCCAGAGGAGGAGATCGAGCTCGTCTACCTCGGGCTCATCCCCGAGTTCGTCGGCCGCGGCCTCGGGCAGTTCCTCCTGGACTGGGCCATCGAGACCGCGTGGGCGCGAACGCCGAGGCGGTTGTGGGCGCACACCTGTACCCTGGACCACCCGCGTGCGCTGTCGACGTACCAGAAGGCGGGGTTCGTGCCCTACATGCAACAGGTGGAGAAGGTGGTGCCCCTCTCCGCCCTGCCGCGCTAGCGGGTTGCCGAAAACGTATCGACACCCGCACGTGTCACTCCTTACCCATCGAGATACGGCCCTCGGCGGCTGCTTCCGAGGCACAAGAACGTTGCGTCATATCAACTGATTAGAACCATTCCCTCAAGTACTATCTGAGAAACCTGTCTCGAGGCGCGAGGTCCGCAACCTTCGCTCTCGGATCGTTCTCGAGCAGCCTCTTACCTCTTAGTGTTGGAGGATCTGGCTGAGGAACAGCTTGGTCCGGTCCGACTGCGGGTTGTTGAAGAACTCCTGCGGCTCGCTCTGCTCGATGATCTCGCCCTCGTCCATGAACAACATGCGGTCGGCGACCGTCTTGGCAAAGCCCATCTCGTGGGTGACCACGATCATGGTCATGCCCGACTGAGCGAGGTCGACCATGACGTCGAGCACCTCCTTGATCATCTCGGGATCGAGCGCGGAGGTGGGTTCGTCGAAGAGCATGATCTTGGGGTTCATGCACAGCGCCCGGGCGATCGCCACGCGCTGCTGCTGGCCGCCGGAAAGCTGTCCCGGGTACTTGTGTGCCTGCTCCGGAATGTGGACCCGATCGAGGTATTTCATCGCCAGCTCCTCGGCCTCGGCATGGGGTATCTTGCGCACCCAGATAGGAGCCAGCGTCAGGTTCTCCACCGCCGTGAGGTGCGGGAACAGGTTGAACTGCTGGAAAACCATGCCCACCTCGCTACGGATCTTGTCGATGTGCTTGAGGTCGTTGGTGAGCTCGGTGCCATCGACGACGATCCGGCCGCGCTGGTGCACCTCGAGGTGGTTGATGCAGCGGATCATGGTCGACTTACCCGAACCCGACGGCCCGCAGACGACGATCCGCTCGCCCTTGTGCACCGTGAGATTGATGTCTTTGAGGACGTGGAACTCGCCGAACCACTTGTGCACCTCGGTCATCTGAATCATGACCTCGGTGGAAACGGTCGGCTTGCTCTCGCTCATTGCCACATCGCTCATGGCTGGCACTCCTATCTAATGCTGGCGGGCGACGTGCAGCTTCTTCTCCAGCCGCTGACTATAGCGCGACATGCCGAAGCAGAAAATCCAGAACACGAAGGCCGCGAACACGTACCCCTCATTATTGAAGCCAATCCAATCCGGGTTCTGGGCCGCAGCCTGAACCATGTTGAGGAAGTC
>JBHICW010000153.1:0-4625 GCA_046759785.1 Alphaproteobacteria bacterium | reverse complement strand
AGATCCTGCCGGTACGCTTCACCCAGCTCATCACCGATACCTCGCCGACGCTGCAATGACGCAAAGGCCCGGCCGGCCGGATCGCCCGGCCCGCCTTTGCCTTGTTCGATGATCGAGCGAACGCGCTCATCACGCCACGACCGTCCCGGAGGCCGCGCGGGTCATGTCACGTCCTTCGTGTCGGCAAGAAAGGGGGCACTGCCCCCTGGTTGCGGTTTTCATGGTGAAGAGGGCAAAGAGGATGCGCTCGATGGAGGCGTGCGTTGCCTTCGCGCCGTCGCGTGCCGAAGCGAGGTCGGCGATGCGGCGGGCCCGACCCCGACAAACAGCCTGCCCGTCACTTGTGGCCCAACTTCAAGACAAAGCCAGCCTACTCTTTCTTCTACTTCGCTATACTGAAGAGAGTGTTGTCGCCGCGAAAATAAAAACGACACAATAGTGGAGATATACTTGTAATCTCGCCCGAGAGAATGAGTACTTGTATGCCCTGTTGACAGACATATATTTATGCGTATTCTTTCGAAGTTACCGGAAGCTAGGCCTGCCGAGCCACGATCGGAGTTTTTTCCTTCTAACTGATCTCAGACGGGGCCAATCATCCTTTTTCAGCGTGGACATCAAACCGACGTGGAGCCGGCGCTTAACAAGGGCTCGGGCTCCGCGGGTGAGCCCGTGCCGGCGGGGTTCTGGACGGCGCCGGACGGAAGCCGTTACCGCTTCCGGATGCCCACCGTGGCGGACGGGGCGGCGCTGTGGACGCTGGTCCACGAGATCGGGACCCTGGAGCCAAACTCGGCTTACTGCTACCTCCTCCTCGGGGCGCATTTCGCGGAAACCTGCGTTCTCGCCGAACACGCCGGTGCGCCGGTCGGCTTCGTGGCGGCGTTCCGCTCGCCGGTCCAGCCGGAGGTCGTCTTCGTCTGGCAAATCGGCGTGCGTGAGGACGCGCGCGGCCGGGGGGTGGCGCGGGAGCTGCTGCGGCGGCTCCTCGAGCGACCGGCCTGCGCCGGCGTGAGGTTCCTCGAAGCCACGGTCACCCCCTCCAACCACTCGTCGGCGGCCTTGTTCCGCGGGCTCGCCCGGCACCTGGGCGTGCCGTGCTCGGTCACGCCGGGGTTCCCGAGTGATCTCTTCCCGGAGGGAGCGCACGAGCGCGAGGACCTATACCGGATCGGCCCCCTTTCCCGAAAGAGCAGGAAGCGGGAAGAGAAAGGCAACAAGGGTTAACAAGCAACAGGCAGAGGGAGACATGGAAGTCATTGAGAAACATGAATCGAAGGTGCGCGCGTACTGCCGCAACTTTCCCGCCTTGTTCGATACCGCATCCGGCGCCCGTCTCCGCACCGACGACGGACGCGAGTACATAGACTTCTTCTCGGGTGCCGGTGCCCTCAACTACGGCCACAACCCGCCGGACATAAAGAGGCGCCTGATCGAGTACCTGGAGAGCGACGGCATCGTCCACGGTCTGGACATGGCCACCACGGCCAAGGAACGCTTCATCGAGCGCTTCCACGACGTGATCCTGGCCCCGCGGGGGATGAAGCACAAGATGCTGTTTCCGGGCCCGACCGGCACGAACGCGGTGGAAGCCGCGATCAAGCTGGCGCGCCTGGCCACCGGACGCGAGGGCATCGTCGGCTTTACCAACGCGTTCCACGGCATGACGCTGGGCGCGCTGGCGCTCACCGGCGACGCGACGAAGCGCGAGGGCGCGGGAATCCCGCTCGCGCATGTGGTGCGGATGCCCTACGCCGACTATCTGGGCGACGACATGGACACGCTCGCCTATCTCGAGCGTTGCCTAAAGGACGACGGCAGCGGCGTCGACCTTCCTGCCGCGGTCATCGTCGAGACGATCCAGGGTGAAGGCGGACTCAATGCCGCGAGCTTTCCGTGGTTACGCCGCCTGGAGAAGATCTGCCGGCGCCACGGGATGCTCCTCATCGTCGACGACATCCAGGCCGGTTGCGGACGGACGGGCCCCTTCTTCAGCTTCGAGCCCGCCGGAATCGAGCCGGACATCGTCTGCCTCTCGAAGTCCCTGGGCGTCTACGGGCTGCCGCTCGCGGTGACGCTGGTAAAGCCGGAGTACGACCGCTTCTCCGCCGGCCAGCACAACGGCACCTTCCGCGGCAACAATCTCGCCTTCGTCGCCGCCACGGAGGCGCTGAGCTATTGGGAGAACGACGATCTCTCCACGGACGTGACGCGCAAGGCCGCCGTCGTGCGCGGCTTCCTGTGCGACCTCGTCAAGCGCCACGACGACCTCGACGGCGCGCGCCGCGGCCGCGGCCTCATGCAGGGCGTGGCCTTCGAGGACGACGGGTTCGCCCAGGACGTGTGCGCCGCGGCCTTCGAGCGCGGTCTGCTGATGGAGACCTCGGGCGCCAACTCCGAGGTTATGAAGCTGATGCCGCCGCTCACCATCGACGATACGGACCTCAAGGAAGGCCTGAAGATCGTCTCGGAGGCGGTGGACCGGGCGCGCGCGGTGCGCCGCCGCAACAAGACACGGGACGTCGCCTAGGATCCAGCGAGGAGCGGGAAGATCATGATTGTCAGAACGCTCGACGACATCGCCGGCAGCGACCGCGAGGTCGTGACCAAGAACTGGACCAGCCGCCGCTTCCTCCTCAAGAACGACGGCATGGGCTTTTCCCTGCACGACACGGTCGTCAAGCCCGGCACCGAAACGTACATGTGGTATGCCCACCACGTCGAGGCGGTCTACTGCGTCGAGGGCGAGGGCGAGCTCGAGGACATCGAGAGCGGCGAGGTGTTTCCGATCCGGGCCGGCACGCTCTACGCGCTCGACGGCCACGAGAAGCACCGCCTGCGCGCGCGGACACCCATGCGCATGGTGTGCGTCTTCAACCCGGCCCTGACGGGCACGGAGGTCCACGACGAGGACGGCGTCTACCCCCTCATCGAGGAGGCGGCGGACGCTCGCGCGGCGGGCCCGGTCGACAAGCCGCCCGCCGCCGCGACCTCGGACCCATGAGTTTTCGGAGTTGAGCGCGATTGGAGGACGGAGCAGCCTTGCCATGACATCGATGACCGACGTTTATCCCTCGCGATTCGCGGATCGTCCCTCGATTACCGAACGGCGGGACCCCGTTATCCATGCAAACGAAGAGGACGTGACGCGTGGACCGCTGTCGCACGAGCAGGTTTCGGACTACGAGCGCCAGGGCTTCCTCTCGTTCCCCAAGTTCCTGTCCGAGGAGGAAGTCGCCGCGCTTTCCGCCGATATGGAAGCGCTCTGGCGCGACGCCGCGGATTCGAGCGACGAAACCATCATCCGCGAGCCCGACAGCGACACCGTGCGCTCGATCTTCGCCATTCACGAGAGCCACCCGACGTTCCGGCGCCTGGCACGCGATCCGCGGCTGGTCGCTATCGCCGAGCAGCTTCTGGGAAGCCCGGTCTACGTTCACCAGTCCCGCTTCAATTACAAGACGGGCTTCTGCGGCAAGGAATTCTACTGGCACTCCGACTTCGAGACCTGGCACATCGAGGACGGGATGCCGCGGATGCGCGCCGTGAGTTTCTCCATCTCGTTAACGGAGAACCTGCCGCTCAACGGCCCCCTCATGCTGATTCCGGGCTCGCACAAGCACTACGTGGCCTGTGTCGGCGAAACGCCACCGGACCACCACAAGGAGTCGCTGAGGCGCCAGGAATACGGCGTGCCCGACCCCGACAGCCTGACCTGGCTGGTGGAACGGGGCGGCGGCATCGCGGCTCCCACCGGTCCCGCGGGGTCCCTCGTCCTGTTCGAGTGCAATACGATGCACGGGTCCAACGGCAACATCACACCATTCCCCCGCAGCAACATTTTCTTCGTATACAATAGCGTCGAGAACGCGCTCACGAGCCCGTTCGGCGCGGCCAAGCCGCGGCCCAAGCACATCGCCAGCCGCGACTTCAAAGCCGTCGAGCCCGGCTGACGGCGCGCGCGGGCGCGCCAAAAGGCCCACCGGGCCGCGCTTGAGCCCCAACGGTTGGTCTTCATCGACGGGATGGGGGCCGCCATGATTATGGCCCGTGCCGAGGGGTGATGCCGGCGCGGCGAGCGTTGCGCGGCGGCGGTGCCGCATGGTCGCTAACGACTTCGAAAACGCAGGCTATGCGGAACACTAATCGGAGAATGCCCTAGATGCGGGACGTGGCGCGAAAAGCCGCCCCGCTGCTTTTCGGCATCGCGGTCATCCAGTTCGGCGGCGGCCTTAACGGCATTCTTCTCGGCGTGCGCGCCGGCCTCGAGACGTTCCCGCTCCAGGCGATCGGGCTGATCATGTCCGCCTACTATGCCGGCTACGTGGCCGGCTCTTTCGTCTCGCCAAGCTTCGTCTACCGGGTCGGGTACATCCGCACCTTCGCGGCGCTCGCCTCGACAGCCTCCGCCGTGGCCCTGTTGCACGCCCTCTACGTCGAACCCGTCGCCTGGGGCGTGCTGCGGTTCCTGAGCGGGGTCTGCTTCGCCCAGCTCATCACCGACACCTCGCCAACGCTGCAATGACCCCGGGCGCCGGGAGCCCGGCTCGCTCAGCCGGCGTCCGCGGGACTCGTGCGAACACCACCCGCCACCGCCCCCGACCTTGATCAGCAACCTCCGGCCG
>JBHICW010000152.1:0-4628 GCA_046759785.1 Alphaproteobacteria bacterium | reverse complement strand
AATACGTCGAGGCCGAGCCGCTCTTGCGCCGGGCGCTGGCGATCGACGAGCGCACCCTCGGGCCCGATCATCCCGAACTGGCACCCACCCTCAACGGGTTGGCCCTCGTTTACACGCACCAATGGGAATACGAACAGGCGGAGCCGCTTTTCAGGCGCTCACTTGCGATCTTTGAGAAGGCGCTCGGCCCGGAGCATCTTAACGTGGCCCGCGTCCTCGAGAACCTGGCGGGGGTTGTCACGGCCCTGGGGCGCTACGAGGAGGCCGAACCGCATTACGGGCGCGCGCTTGCGATCCTAGAGAAGAACTTGGGGCCACGACACCCTGATGTGGCAAAGACCCTCGAGTCCTACGCCGCCGTGCTGCGAATGATCGGTCGCGACGCGGAAGCGGACAGGATGGACGCCCGTGCCAGAGCAATCGTCGACGGGGTTGGCGAAGAGTATCCGGCGAACTGATTTAGCGGTTCCGGGTCTGGTCCCTGACTTGGCGCGACGAGACGTTTGGGATTTGGAGAAGGCGAAGCGTTCGATCGAGGAAACCTGGAGCGCAGTGTGGTTCGCCCGCATTTAGCCGCGGGGCGCCGTCGCCGGCCGCGGACGGGCGCGGCGCTCTAGGCCTTGAGCTTGGCGTTCTCGGGATCGTAGAGCGGCGCCTCGACGACGGTCATGGCGCGGCGGTCGCCAAGGATCTCGACCTCAAGCGCGGTTCCCGGCTCGGCCAGCTCGGGCGGCACGTACGCGAAGGCGATGCTCTGCTCGACGACGTGGCCAAAGCCGCCTGAGGTGACGTAACCGACGACCCGGTCGCGCTCGAACACCGGCTCGTTGCCGACCGGGTCGGCACCGGCGGCGTCCACCGTGAGGTAAGCGAGGCAGCGCCCGACTCCTTCCTGTGCCTGGCGCAGCAGCGCCTCGCGCCCGATGAAGTCCTCCTTATCGAACTTGACGAACCGGTCGAGCCTGGCCTCAAGCGGCGTGTCCTCCTTGGTGATGTCCATGCCCCAGAGCCGGTAGGCCTTTTCGAGCCGCAAGGAGTCCATCGCCCTCAGACCGAAGTCCACGACCCCCAAGTCCTCTCCCGCGGCGAGGAGAGCCTCATAGAGCGCCATCGTGTACTCGACCGGATGGTGGAGTTCCCAGCCGAGTTCGCCCTCGTACGAAATCCTGAGCGCCCGCACCGGCGCTGGTCCCACGGTGATCTCGCGGCAACTCAAGAACGGAAAGGCGTCGTTGGCGAGGTCGGCGTCGGTGAGCTTGTCAAGCAACGCCCGCGAGCGGGGCCCCGCGAGGACCAGGCACCCATAGCGCCCCGTGATGTTGTCGATGGTGACACCGTTTTTCGGACGGTGTTCCTCGAACCACCTGAGGTCGTGGCGCTCCGACGCGGCGCCGCTCACGACGTAAAAGCAGTCGGCGCCCAGCCGCGTGATCGTGAGGTCCGAGAGGATCCGCCCCTTGGGCGTCAACACCTGACTCAGGGCGATGCGCCCCGTTCTACGCGGCAGGCGGTTGGCGCAAAGACGGTCGAGAAAGGCTTCGGCCCCGGGCCCCCGCACTTCGAACTTGCTGAAGCTCGTGAGATCCAAGATCCCGACACCCTCGCGCACCGCCCGGCACTCCTGCCCGACCGACTCGAACCAGTTGGTGCGGCGGAAGCTCGGCCGGTCCTCCCGTTCGACGCCGTCGGGCGCGAACCAGTTCGCCCGCTCCCAGCCATAGCGCGCGCCGAACACCGCACCACGCTGAGCAAGCCGCGTGTAGACGGGGCTGATCTTCGCTGGGCGCCCGGCCGGGCGTTCCTCGAAGGGGTAGACGACCGCGTACTCGTTGGCGTAGGTCTCGCGGACCTTCGCCAAGACGTAGGCCTTGGTCGCGAAGTCGCCGAAGCGGGCGGGGTCGAGATCGAAGAGATCGAGCTCGGGCTCACCTTCCACGATCCACTGGGCCAAATGGTGCCCGGCGCCGCCCGCCTGAATGATGCCGAAACTGAACCCGGCCGCGACCCAAAAGTTCTTGAGCCCCGGGACGGGACCCACAAGCGCGCTGCCGTCGGGACCGTAGCTGATGGGCCCGTTGACGACGCGCTTGATCCCGCCTTTTTCGAGGACGGGCACGCGCGCCATCGCGGCTAGGAGGTACGGCTCGATCCGCTCAAGGTCGGGAGGCAAGAGCTCTTGCCCGAAATCGGGCGGAATTCCCGCCGTCGCCCAGGGTGTCGCCGCAGTCTCGTAAGGGCCGACCAGAAGGCCTTGACCCTCTTGCCGCAGGTAATACGACGCGTCGACGTCGCGGAGCACCGGAAGCTCGAAATCCAGCGCCTCGACCTCCGGGATCGCGTCGGTCACGACGTACTGGTGCTGGACCGGCATGATCGGAAGGTCCACACCCGCCAGCCGGGCAATGGCGGGGCTCCAGAACCCGGCGGCGAGCACCACGAGCTCGGCGGTGATCGTCGCCTGTTCGGTGACAACGTCCCAGCCGCCGTCCGGTCTTGCGACGAGGTCGGTGACGGGTGCCGGCCGGTAGATCTCGGCACCGCGCTGGCGCGCCGCTGTCGCCAGGGCTTGAGTCACGCTCGACGGGTCGATGTGGCCGTCGTCTGGGTTGTAGACCACCCCCAGCAACCCCTTGGTCGAGACCAGAGGGTAGAGCCGATTGACCTCCTCGCGCCCCAGAATTTCGTACGGTATGCCCAGCCAGCGCGCCTTGCCCTGGTGGTAGCGGTATTCGTCCATTCGGTCGGGGGTCGTGGCCAGGCGCAGGCTGCCCGTCTTGTGAAAACCCACCGACTGTCCGGTCTCGGCTTCGAGTTCTTGATAGAGCTTGACGCTGTACGCGTGAAGCCGGGTGAGGTTGACGCCCAGGCTGAAGAAAGGAAGGTTGCCCGCCGCATGCCAGGTGGACCCGGCGGTGAGCTCGGTCTTTTCCACGAGCACCACGTCCGACCAGCCCAGCTTGGTGAGGTGGTAGAGAACGCTGCATCCGACGATGCCGCCCCCGATCACCACGACGCGCGCGTGCGATTTCATCGTTGTGCGTCCTTGTGAAGCCGACTCCTTCCGGCCGCCGGATCCGGGCTCCGCGGGCCTGGCCGGGCTGGGATGAATCGGTCCGCCGAGGTCAAGCCGCCGCCCATCGCGCGTTGCCCGGCCGCATGTGGTCGCGCGGGAGGCGGATAGGGAATCGTTCCCGGATGCTGCGATCGATCGCGGGGTCGATGTGGGTCGGGTAGTGGCGAGCGAGGGTCGCGCGGACCTCCTGGCGCGCGCGCTCGCGGACGTCGGCGGCGCCGTCCTCCCGCCAGTCGTCGGGGTTCCGCCGGTCGCCCACCTGCGGGTAGACGTAGTCGCGCTCCATGAGGCTCAGGGTCTGGTCGTGGCCCAGATAGTGACCTTCGCCGTCGACCACCTCTTCGATCACGTCGACCGACAGCTTCTCGTCGGTCACCTCGATGCCGCGCACCGTTCGAAGGACCGCGCCGAGAAGATCGTTGTCGATGACGAACCCCTCGAACGAGGTGGCGAGCAGGCTCGCCAGCATGCCGGCGGACTCGTAGATCAGGTTGGCGCCGGCCAGTCCGGCGAGGGCCGTCGTGTAACCTTTCTCGTAGCCGGCCTGCGCATCCGGCAGCTTCGAATCGGACATGCCGGCCGCCACCCCGCCGGGGAGGTCGTAGAAGTTCGCCATCTGGGCGCTGGCCGCCATCAACAGCGCCTCCTCGCCGCTGCCGCCGCTGAACGCCCCCGTGCGCAAGTCGGAGACGAGCGGCCACGCGCCGAATATGGCCGGATGGCCGGGTGCCAGCAGGTTGACGTAGACGAGCCCGGCCAGCACTTCGGCCACGGCCTGGACCAGTGCCCCGGCGAGCGCCGCCGGGCTCGTCGCCCCCGCCTGGCCGGCGGACAAGAGCAGCACCGGCATCCCCAAGCGCACGGCCGCCTCGAGCGTCCTGCAGGCGTCCTGGGCGAAGCGTAGCGGCGGGACCACGAAGCAGCTTGAAAGGTGGCAGAAGGGTTGGCGGCGAAAGCGGCCCTCGCCGCCGAGGACCGTGTCGAACATGGCGACCACGGGCTCGACATAGCGTGGGTCGATGATGCTGGTGCCGATGTGCTTGGTGGTGCCGCTCATGCAGGCGTAGGCCGTGTTGATGTCCAGCTCCTCGTTCGTCGCCATGTCGCGGCAAACGAGCGGGCGAAGGAACCAGTGGATGTTGTCGAGGGTGTCGACTAGGCGGGCGAGGTCGTAGAGGTCGGCGAGGGTGGAGTCCCGATAGGCGCCGGTCTCGAGGTCCAGCACGTTCACGGCGGCGCCGGCGGTGCCGAAGTGCACGCGCCGGCCGGAGAGGTCGAGGTCGCGTTCGGGATCCTGGGCGTGTAGGACGAAGTTGCGCCCGGCCCGCGCGAGGATGTCCTCGACGAGCGCGCGCGGAAAGCACAGCCTTCCGGTGTCGTTCACCCGGCCGCCCGCGCCGACGACCAGCTCTTGGCAGGACTCGATGGCCTCCGCCAGGCCGATCCGCTCCAGCACCTCGAGCGCGGCCCGGTGGACTTGCTCCATCTCCCGGTCGGTCAAGGGGCGGTAGCGCCCGCCCTCGAGGCCGGGACGGACCGCCCTTTCGGCGGCCTG
>JBHICW010000151.1:0-4662 GCA_046759785.1 Alphaproteobacteria bacterium | reverse complement strand
AACGGAATTATCCGGTTAACAAACCAGAATCATAAGAGCAAGCCAATAAGAGCGAGAGCAAGCCAATAAGAGCGACGCCCGCGCCGCGGACGTCACCCTCGAACCGGCTTCGGTGCGCGGCATCGCCGGCCGGCGCGCCGGGGCGGGATGCAGCTGGCTCGTGCTGATCGACCCCTCGGACCCGGCCGTCCGGCCTCAGCTGCCAACGATCGCCCGCCAGTAGCGACGGTTGAGGCGCAGAATCAGTTCGTCGTGTTCTAGCTCGAGGCAGCGGCGAAGGTTGTAGTAGAAGCGCTGCTCGACACGCCGGCGGCATTTCCCGTACGCCTCGGCTGCACCGGCGACGCCCGCGGCGTTTTCCTGCTGCGCGATGGTCTCCCGCCATACTTGGTCGCCCACCTCGGTGCCGACACGGCCCAGATCCGGCAGAGCGTTGATCACCCTGTTCACAAGCCGAACGGCATCGGCCTCGGGTCCACCGTTGTCGACGAGGCGATCGCCCAAAGCACGTAGCGGACCGATTGCGACGGCGATCTCCTCGGGGCTTGACGGGGACGGGTCGCTCGACAGCGAGACGGGCACGAGGGATATCTTGGTGCCGACCTCGACAGCGGCCCGCACCGCCCCCAACCCCGTGAGCGTCCGCTGCGACATGCTGATCCTGACCGCGGTGAAGCTGCGTCTGGAGGTAATCGTCAGGTACGCCGCCCCGGGCAGTTTCCGCACCCTTCCGTCCGCGGCGATGGCGATAAGGTTGAACGCGTCGCCGACCGGTCGGTACTCGGTGCCCAGCGTCGGAAGTTCGCGCGCCTGCTGGAGGCAAAAGGCGCTCAACTGTGCCGTGCACTCGCCGGCGAAACAAACCAGCGGGACCGGCGCATTGGTCGCGACGAGGCCGAGGGCCTGGGGTGCGGCGCCGGCACCGGCGAAAGGGACGAAGATTGCGGCGGCGATACTCAGAAGCAGGCGGGTGCGCATCTCAGAGGCCTCCGTTCGGCCCAACAGCCAACATCCGCGCGTGCCATGCACGGTCGAGATCCGTGGCCGTTGGCGACCGATAAACGCGGCACGCACGATGCTCCGGCCTCGCGAGGAGAGCCAACATTTCACCCGCCGACCAGGCCGTCAACCGCGAAAGGCCAGGCGACCGCCGGTCTGTTGTCCGCAGGGAGGCAAAAGGCTGGCCCCTTCGGGTTGAGGCCGCAGCGTCGCGGCACATCGCGACCGCGTCGAGCGTGTCGTCGAGGGCTCGGGTTAGGCGGTCGGACGTGTCGCCGATCTGGTGTCCACCGCTGATGGCGGGTGGGGGCACACCACGACGGTGTCGTTGAACCGGGCCCACGCGAGCGCGCGTCGGCGGCCCGGTCCCGCTAACGGCGTGAAAGGGTTGGACGCGGGCCGGCGCCACGGCCTATAAGGCGGCCGTGACCGGATCTCTCAAGCTCGCCGGCGACGGCGTCCCGTTCGTCAAGATGCACGGGCTCGGCAACGACTTCGTCGTCTTCGACGCCCGAATGCGGCCGCTGGCTGTGAATGCCGGGGTGGCCCGCCGCATCGCCGACCGCCGCACCGGCGTCGGGTGCGACCAGCTCATCCTCATCGAGCCCTCAGAGAACGCCGACGTCCGCATGCGGATCCTGAACGCCGACGGCGGCGAGGTCGAGGCCTGCGGCAACGGCGCCCGCTGCATCGCCGCCCTCCTCATGGCCGAAAACGGCGCCGAGTCCGCCGTGATCGAGACCGCCGCAGGGCTCCTCGACTGCCACGCCGCGGGACCCGACCAGGTCACCGTCGACATGGGCGAGGCGCGCCTCGGCTGGCGCGACATTCCGCTTGCGCGCGAGGCCGACACCCTCGAGCTGCCGGTAGGTGAAGGCCCGCTTCAGGGCCCGACGGCGGTTGGGATGGGCAATCCCCACGCCGTGTTCTTCGTCGACGACGCCGAGGCGGTCGACCTCGCCGCCCTGGGGCCCGTGCTCGAGCGCCACCCCCTGTTCCCCGAGCGCGCCAACATCGGCGTCGCCCAGGTCCTGTCGCCGCAGCGGATCCGGCTCAGGGTATGGGAGCGTGGCGCGGGTCTTACCCAGGCCTGCGGTAGCGGCGCCTGCGCCGCCGTCGCCGCCGCCCACCGGCGGGGCCTTGGCGGGCGCGACGCGGAGGTCATCCTCGACGGTGGTCGCCTCAAGATCGCCTGGCGGGAGGACGGCCACATGGTCATGACCGGGCCCGTGACGACCAGCTTCCAGGGTCACCTGCCGCACAGATTCCTCGCATGACCGAGGCCCGGGTCATCACCTTCGGCTGTCGGCTCAACGCCTATGAATCGGAGGTGATCCGCCGGCACCTCCGGGCCACCGGACCCGAGGACGCGGTCGTCGTCAACACCTGCGCCGTGACCGCCGAGGCGGAGCGCCAGGCGCGCCAAGCGATCCGCCGAGCCCGCCGAGAGTCGCCTGAGGCGCGGATCATCGTCACCGGGTGCGCGGCCCAGATCGATCCCGAGACCTACGCCGCCATGCCGGAGGTCGACCAGGTGCTGGGCAACCAGGAGAAGCTCGCCTTCGAGAGTTTCGCCCGCCCGCCCGCGGAGCGCGTGATCGTCAACGACATCATGGGTGTGAAGGAGACGGCCTCGCACCTTCTTTCCGGGTTCGAGGGTAAGAGCCGCGCCTTCGTCCAGGTCCAGAACGGCTGCGATCACCGCTGCACCTTCTGCGTCATCCCCCTGGGCCGAGGCCCAAGCCGGAGCGTGCCGATGGGCGACGTGGTGAGCGAGGTCCGGGCGCTCGCCGCCAACGGTTACCGGGAGGTGGTCCTCACCGGCGTCGATATCACGGCTTATGGCGAGGACCTGCCGGGCCAGCCCGGCCTGGGGCGGTTGGTGCGGCGCCTCCTTGCCGCGGTGCCGGAGCTGGGACGCCTCAGGCTCACCTCGCTCGACTCGGCGGAGGTCGACGGCGAGCTCGTCCGGCTTTTCGCCGAAGAGGTGCGCCTCGCACCCCACCTCCACCTGAGCCTCCAGGCGGGCGACGACCTCGTCCTCAAGCGCATGAAGCGGCGCCACAGCCGCGGCCGAGCGATCGCCTTCTGTCGGGCGGTGCGCGCGCTGCGTCCGGACACGGTCTTCGGGGCCGACCTCATCGCCGGCTTTCCCACCGAGACGGAAGAGATGTTCCAACGCACGCTCGATCTCGTCGACGAGGCCGGCCTCACCTACCTCCACGTCTTCCCGTACTCGCCGCGACCGAGGACCCCGGCGGCGCGGATGCCTCAGGTGCCCGCCCCCGTACGCAAGGAGCGCGCGGCCCGGCTCCGGGCCAAGGGCGCGGCGGCGCTTGCCGCCTTCTTGCAAAGCCGGGTCGGCACGGAGGCCGAGGTGCTGGTGGAGCGGGAGGGCTTCGGCCGCACGGAGCACTTCGCACCGTTGAGGCTCGAGAGCCATGGCGAGCCTGGGCGCCTCGTGCCTGTGGAGGTCACCGGAACCGACGCGACCGCCCTCTACGGCCGGCCGCTGTGACGTCCGCCGCCGCGTTCACCCGCGACCGCGGCTGGCTCGGCCAGCTCAAGGCGGGCTTGCACCGCTCCTCCACCCTGTTGGCGGACGGAATCGGTGCGATCCTTGCGCGGCGCAAGCTCGACTCTGCGACGCTCGAGGAGCTGGAAGAGCTCCTCATCAGCGCCGATCTCGGGGTCACGACGGCGGCGAAGCTCACCCAGGCCCTGGCCAAGGCTCCCCTCGAGCGGGACGCGACGCCGGAGGCGGTGCGCGCCTCACTTGCCGACGAGATCGCCCGAACCCTCGAACCCGTCGCCCGCCCCCTCGAGCTCGACCCGGCGGCGAGGCCCAACACGGTCCTGGTGATGGGCGTCAACGGCACCGGCAAGACGACGACGATCGGCAAGCTCGCGAAGCGCTTCCGCGACGACGGCAAGGCGGTGATGCTGGCCGCCTGCGACACCTTCCGGGCCGCGGCCATCGACCAGCTCAAGATCTGGGGCGAGCGCACGGGCTGCCCGGTCGTCGCCCGCGAGCCCGGCGCGGATGCGGCCGGCCTTGCTTTCGACGCCTTGAGCGAGGCCCGCGCCCAGGGGGCCGACGTTCTCCTCATCGACACCGCCGGGCGGCTCCAGAACAAGACCGCGCTGATGGCGGAGCTTCAGAAGATCGTCCGGGTGCTCAAGAAGATCGACGCGGCGGCCCCCCACAGCCGCCTGCTCGTGCTGGACGCGACGACCGGCCAGAACGCCCATTCCCAGGTCGAGGTCTTCTCGGACTTCACCGACCTCACCGGGCTGGTGCTGACCAAGCTGGACGGGACGGCGCGCGGGGGCGTCGTTGTGGCGCTCGCCGAGCGGTTCCGGCTGCCCGTCCACGCCGTCGGCATCGGCGAACGGGTCGACGATCTCAAACCCTTCGAGGCCCGCGCCTTCGCCCGCGCGCTCCTCGGGCTCGAGAACTAGGACGCGTACTCACACCTGCACTTGCAGTGGAAGGAGTACTCGGTCCGCCAATGGCCCCTCTTGACCCTTTGCGGCCATCTGCCTCCTGTGGTGGGTAAGCGCCGAGTTGCCCGTTAGATCGTAAGGAGGGCAACGAATGGGTGATAGCTTCATCGTGAAAGAGAACATGGCAGCTACGCCGACGGAGGTGTGGGCTTACCT
>JBHICW010000150.1:0-4770 GCA_046759785.1 Alphaproteobacteria bacterium | reverse complement strand
ACGACCGCGTCGTAGACCCGGCGCCGGTGGGCGGCGGCGGTCGCCTGGGCGAGCACGAGCACGCCGGCCAAAAGCGCGACCGCGGCGGTGGCCCGCATGGCGGTGCCGATACGGCGGAGCACGGCGGTCACGCTCTCCAGCGCCTCGCGCACGGGAACCGCGGTGACGTTGCGGAAGTGCCCGGCCACCGCCTCCTCGAGCCGCGCCTCAGCCTCCGGTGCGGCGTGGACGGTGGCGATGTGCGTCTGGGGCGCACCCTCGAGCGTGCCGGGCGCGAAGATGATCGTGAAGTTGAGGCCGAGATCCAGCCAGTCGATCTGCCTTAGATTTGCGATCCGGGCCTCGATCTCGCGTCCCAAGATGTTGACCGCGATCGCGTCGCCGACGCCGACACCAAACCCTTGCGCGAGCGCGGCGTCGAAGGAGATGAGGGGCGGGCCTTCGTAGTCGGCGGGCCACCAGCTCCCGGCCACCAGCCGCGTGCCCGCCGGCATCGCCGCCGTGTAGGTGACGCCCCGGTCGCTGTCTAGCGCCCAGGCGGCCTCGGGGTCGACTCGGACGTCCTCGGCCGGGACGCCGCGGATCCGCGTGATCCGTCCCCTCAGGCTCGGCACCCGCGCGACCGGTCCCGCGCCGGGCACGGAGAGCACGGCGGCGTCGAACGCGGCCGCCTGGTCGGGCTGAATGTCGATGAAGAAGAAGGCGGGCGCTCGTTCGGGGAGCCCTTTCTCGAGCTCGCCCGCAAGGTTGGATTCCACCACCGCCACGGTGACCAGCACTGTGAGCCCGACGCCGAGCGAGACCATCACCGCGCCCGTCGCTGCGCCGGGCCGGGCGAGGTTGCCGAGCGCAAGCCTCAAAGCCGGTCGGCGCGGTCGTCCGAGCGCGCGAGCCGCCGCCTTGAGACCTCGGGCTGAGGCGGCGCAGACCAGGAGCGTCGCAGCAGCGCCGCCGACGAACCGGAGGCCGACGCTTAAGTCCCCCGTCGCCGCCAGGCCGAGCCCCACCAGCCCTCCCGCCGCCCCACCAACGGCGAGAACGTAGCCCACTGGGGGCCAGCGGCGTGGCGGCGCCACCAGCGCCCGGAACAGGCCTGCCGGCGACACCTCGCGGGCCTTCGCGAGCGGCCACAGCGCGAAGGTGAGCGCCGTCAACAGCCCAATTGCCGCCGTCGTCAGGAGAGGTCGGGGATAGAGCTCGACCGCTACCGGCACCGGCAGGTCCCCGGCCCACACCCAGGCGGCGACGGCGGGGACGAGGGCGCCGAGCATGAGCCCCAGCCCCAAGCCCAAGGCCGCGAGCGCCATTATCTGGATGAGGTACGTCCGGAAGACCAGCCCGGGCGGGGCGCCCAAGCACTTGAGCGTCGCGACGGTGTCGGTCTTGCGCTCGAGATAGGCGCGGACGCCACCGCCAACGCCAATACCGCCGACGAGGAGCGCGGTGAACCCGACGACGGTGAGGTAGACCTCAAGCCGCTTGAGCTGGCGCTCAAGCGAGGGATTGGCTTGTCGGAAGGTGCGCACCCGCCAGCCGGCCTTAGGCAACGCCGCTTTGAGCCCGGCGACCCAGGCCTCGACGTCCGTTCCCGGGCTGAGCCGCATGCGCTCGTGGTAGCGGACGAGGCTTCCGAGTCGTACCAGCCCCGCCAAGGGGAGGCTTTCGAGCCCGATCATGAGGCGGGGGCCGAAACCGATTCCGCTGGCGACGCGGTCGGGCTCGGCGCGGATCGCGGCGCGGAGCACGAACTCGGCGTCGCCGAGGCGGATCGTCTCGCCCGGCCGCATGCCGAGGCGTGCGAACAGGTCGGGGTCGCCGACGGCCCCGGGCGCCCCCCTTTGCGTGGCGAGGGCCTCGGCGAGAGGTAGAGCCGGCGCCAGCTTGACCGCGCCGTAGAGCGGGTAGCGGTTGTCGACCGCCTTGAGCTCGACCAGCGCCCGGGGGCCGCCCTCGGCCGGCCGCACCATGGCGCGCATCTCGAGCGTCTCGGACAGCGCGCCAGCGGCGGTGAGATACGCCCGCTCTTGCGCGGTCAAGGGCTGTCCCGTGCGCCTCAAGGCGACGTCTCCGCCGAGGAGCGTCCGGCCGTTCTGGTGGAGGCCTCCCACGACCGCCTCAGCGAGCGAGCCCACCCCGGCAATCGTGCCGGTGCCGAGGGCGAGGCAGGCGAGGAAGACGCCGAAGCCCTTGAGGCCGGCGCGGAGCTCCCGGCGGGCGAGGACGAGCGCCAAGGGCGTCATGCGCCCCCGTCCCCGCCGGGCGGGCCTTCGCCGGCCACTCGGCCGTCGTCGAGGCGAAGGATTCGGTCCGCGCGCCGAGCGAGCTCGGCGTTGTGAGTCATGAGGAGGAGCGTCGTACCCTGGCGCGCGCGCAAGTCGAACAGGAGGTCCATCACCGCGTCGCCGCTCTCTCGATCGAGGTTGCCCGTGGGCTCGTCGGCGAGGAGGAGTCGGGGCTCGGCGACGAAGGCGCGGGCGAGCGCCACGCGCTGCTGCTCCCCGCCCGAGAGCTCCGCCGGAAAATGCTTGACCCGGTGTTCGAGCCGCACCGCGGCGAGCGCATCGGCCGCCCGTTCGAAGGCGTCGCGCCGGCCCGCGAGCTCGAGCGGCAGGGCGACGTTCTCGAGCGCGGTCATGGTGGGCACGAGGTGGAAGGCCTGGAAGACGATTCCGATCGTTCGGCGCCGGAATCGTGCGAGAGCGTCCTCGTCCATGGCGGCGAGGTCGGCGCCCGCCACCCGCACTCGCCCGGCGGTCGGCCGCTCGAGCCCGGCGATCACCGCGACAACGGTTGACTTGCCCGAGCCCGAAGGGCCGGTGAGCGCGACCGATTCGCCGGCCGCCACCTCGAGGTCCACCCCGCGCAGGATGTTGACCGTCCCCGCCCCGCCCGACAGGGTAAGGCGCACATCCTCGAGACGGATCATCGGTTCCCGGTCCATGCAGGCTGGCTTGAGATTCAGAAGCGCGCGCCGCGGTCCCGCGTACCCCAACGGTGGTTCACGATCTCTTCAGGACCTTAAGGCGTTCCTCTCGAACTTCAACAGCCTGTGCCTCGTCGCCGCGCTTCTTGTCCCGGCGGCGCTTCAGGCGGCCGCGGAGCCCGTCCGCATCGTCGCGCTCGGCGACAGCCTCACCGCGGGCTATGGGCTCAAGACGAAGGAAGCGTTCCCCGCCCGCCTGGAGGAGGCACTCCGCTCGCAAGGGTTCGCCGTGGAGGTCTTGAACGCCGGCGTGTCGGGCGACACGACGGCCGGCGGCCGGGCGCGGCTCGACTGGGTGCTCAAGGAAAGGCCCGATCTCGTGATCGTCGAGCTCGGCTCCAACGACGGGCTCCGCGGCTTCGAGCCGGCCGAGACCTTCCAAAACCTGGATGCGATCCTCACCCGCCTCAAGGCTGCGGGCGTCGTGGTCGTGCTCACCGGCATGCGCGCCCCGCCGAATCTCGGCCGCGAGTATGAGGCCGAGTTCCAGGCCATCTTCCCGCGGCTTGCGGCCAAACACGGGGTCGCCTTCTACCCCTTCTTCCTGGAGGGCGTGGCCGCGCGAGCGGAGCTCAACCAGGCGGACGGCATGCACCCCAACGCGCGCGGCGTCGAGGCGATCGTCGAGCGCATCCTGCCGTTCCTCCTCCCGCTCTTGCGGGCCAGCGGAGGCACACCTTAGGCCGCGGCCCCTCGGCCGGCGCGCTTGGCAGCCTGCGCGAGGCTCGGTTAGGCTTAGGCTCGGCGCCGCCTCAAGGGTGCGTCGCCGCGGAGGTCGGGTCCATGCCGCGCCTGTTCGTCGCCATCGACCTGCCGGAGGGCATCAAGGAGCGACTCGCCGGGCTGTGCTCCGGTGTCGCCGGTGCCCGCTGGGTGGGTCGCGAGCAGTTCCATCTCTCCCTCCGCTTCATCGGCGAGGTCGACGGCGGCCTGTTCGAGGACGTGGCTGAGGCCCTCAAGCAGGTCTCCGGCCCGCCCCTTCGCCTTGCGCTCCGCGGCGTGGGTCACTTCGAGTCCGGGCGAGTCCCACGGGTGTTGTGGGTTGGGGTCGACGGCGACGACGCCCTGGTGCGCCTCCAGGCCAAGATCGAGCGCCGGCTGCAAAGGCTCGGGATCGAGCCCGAGAGCCGAAGGTATTCGCCCCACGTCACGCTCGCCCGGCTCAAGGAGTCGAACCGCGCCAGGGTCGGGGCCTTCCTCGCCCAGCACCAGCCGTTCGCGACCGAGCCTTTCACGGTGGACGCCTTCCACCTGTTCTCAAGCCAGCTGGGCAGGCAAGGAGCGATCTACCGCATCGAGGCGAGCTACGCCCTCGAGGAGGCCTGACGCGGCCGGCTAGCGGGCCGCTCACAAGGTCCTCACTCTGATCGCTGAGTCCTCCGAGGGAAGCTGGACGAGGCAGTGCGCTCCGCGTTCGGGTCTCGTCGCTAGTCATGCCCGCTCACGTTGCGTACAATCTCGTTCGGGGAGGCCTATTCTCGGCCTCCCACGAGGTGGGGGCACGGATGGAGCGTAAGCTCACTGCGATTCTCGCCGCCGACGTCGTCGGTTACAGCCGATTGATGGGCGCCGACGAGGCAGGCACGCTTGCGCAGCTGAATGCCCACCGCACTGAACTGATCGACCCCAAAATCGCCGAGCATCACGGACGCGTCGTCAAAACGACGGGCGACGGATTGCTGGTGGAGTTTGCAAGTGTCGTCGATGCCGTGCATTGCGCCGTCGACATCCAAAGGGCGATGGCGGAGCGGAATGCCGACGTCCCCGAGGACCGGCGGATCGAGTTC
>JBHICW010000149.1:0-4905 GCA_046759785.1 Alphaproteobacteria bacterium | reverse complement strand
CCGCGGCGACGTTTGGGGCCTTTTCAAGGGGTCCCGGTTTGCTTAGCCTTTGACCTGGGTCAATGCGGGGAGCGGGGGGCGCGGACGAAGGTCGGCAACCGGCCGATGATGAGCGCACGGGGAGAAGGCTCCATGAGTATCCGAGAGCGAGGCGACAGCTCGGACGAACCGCGGGCGCGGCCCGAGCAGTTCCTCTACCCCCTAGAGTTCCTCTTCGCCGAGCACGACCGCCAGCGCGTCCTGTGCGTCGCGCTCGAGCGCCTGGCCGACGACCCCGAGGCCGCCGACGCGCGGGAGAACGCCGCGGCGATCCTGGCCTATCTCGAGAACGACTTGCCGGAGCACCTCGCCGACGAGGAGGACCTGTTCCCGTTGCTCGAACGCCGGAGCCAGCCTGACGACCAGGTCGAGGCCGTCCTCGACCAGTTGCGCCACGAGCATGAGGCCGACGGGGACTACGCGCATCGGGTCATGGTGCCCCTCAAGGACCTCGCCGCCGGCCACCCGCTCGCCGACACGAGCGCCTTCGTGCACGACGCCCGGACCTTCTCGATCTTGCAGCGCCGGCACCTCGCCTGGGAGAACGGCACTCTCTTGCCGCTGGCCCGCAAGCGGCTCTCACGGCAAGACCTGGCCGGGCTCGGCCGCATGATGGCGGCCCGCCGGGGAATTAGCTATCCTGGCTGACCTGCCCTGACGACGCGCGATCTTCTCTCCTTTCTCCGTCTGGTCGCGGGGAGTCTGCGCGACCTCGCGCCGATCATCCTGGTCATCGCGTTCTTTCAGATCGCCGTGCTGCAGCAGCCGTTCCCCAACCTCGAAAACGTCGTCGGCGGGCTGGTGCTGGTGATGCTCGGCCTAGCCCTGTTCGTCCAGGGCCTGGAAATGGGATTGTTCCCCGTCGGCGAGGCGATGGCGAGGTCGTTTGCGCACAGGGGCAGCCTGTTCTGGCTGTTCGTCTTCGCCTTTGCCCTCGGCTTCGGCACCACGGTGGCCGAGCCGGCGCTGATTGCGGTCGCCGCCGAGGCGGCGCGCGCCGCGGCCGACGCTGGGCTGGTGGCGCCGGACGAGGCGGCGCAGGCGGACTATGCCCTCGGGCTCCGCTATACGGTGGCGGTGGCGGTCGGTGTCGCGCTTGTGCTCGGAGTCTTTCGCATCGTCAAGGGGTGGCCGATCCAGTACTTCATCATCGGGGGCTACATCCTGGTGGTCATCATGACCGGCTTCGCGCCCGCGGAGATCGTCGGCGTCGCCTACGACGCCGGTGGGGTGACGACGGGCACCGTCACCGTGCCGCTGATCGCCGCCCTGGGTATCGGCCTCGCCTCGGCGATCCGCGGCCGCAACCCGATGATCGACGGCTTCGGGCTGATCGCCTTGGCCAGCCTGACGCCGATGATCTTCGTGCTGGTCTACGGGATGATTATCTGAGGTGGCGGCGATGGGCTGGATCTCCCAGCTTGCCGAGACGCTTTGGGCGACGCTGTTCAACGTGCTGCCGATCGCGGCGATCTTGTTTATCTTTCAGGCGCTGGTGCTGCGTCGCAGCCTGCCGAACCTGCCCCACATACTGCTAGGCTTCGTCTACGTCATGGTGGGTCTCGCCCTCTTTCTCGTCGGGCTGGAGCAGGCATTGTTCCCGCTCGGCAAGATCATGGCCCAACAGCTCGCCGCGCCGGCCTTCCTGTACGGGGTTGACGTCGGCGCGCCCGACGCCGTGCACTGGCAAGACTACGCGTGGGTCTACGTGTTCGCCGCGGCCATCGGCTTCTCTACCACCGTCGCCGAGCCGTCGTTGATTGCCGTGGCGATTAAGGCGCGCGCGGTCTCGGGCGGCGCTCTCAACGCCTGGGGCCTTCGCCTCGCCACCGCCGTCGGCGTCGCCGTAGGCGTGGCGCTCGGGACCTTCCGTATCGTCACCGGCACGTCGCTTCCGTATTACATCATGGCCGGCTACGTGGTGGTCGTCGTCCAGACGGTGTTCGCGCCCCGCGCCATAATTCCGCTCGCCTACGATTCGGGAGGGGCGACGACCTCGACTGTCACCGTGCCGCTGGTCACGGCGCTGGGCCTGGGGCTCGCCTCGACGATCCCCGGGCGCAGCCCGCTGGTCGACGGCTTCGGTCTCATCGCCTTCGCCAGCCTGTTTCCGATGATTACCGTAATGGGCTATGCCCAGCTCGGCGTCTGGCGCGCCCGGCGGGCGGCCCGTGCCCCGTCAAAGGAGGGATAAATGAAGTTCAAACTCATCGTGGCCCTGGTCGACGACAAGCAAACCGAGGCGGTCTTGCACGCGGCCCGGGCCGCCGGGGCCACCGGCTCGACGGTTATCACCAGCGGCCGCGGCGAGGGTCTGAAGCCGCCGAAGACGTTTCTCGGCCTCGACCTCGAAGGCCACCGCGACATGGTGTTGCTGCTCGTCGAGGAACACCTGAGCCGCACGATTCTCGAGGGGATCGCCGGTGTGTGCAGCTTCGACAACACGCCGGGCACCGGCATCGCCTTTCAGATCGACATCGAGGACGCCGTTGGACTGGGGTCGCAGATTGGCACCATCTCAAGCGAGATCGAGGACGAGATATGAACCAGAAGACCTATACCAGCGTCAGCGAAGTTATGACGCCGTCGCCCCGGGTCATCGACGGGCTCGCCACCGTGCGCGAGGCGATCACGATCATGCGGGAGAACGGGATCGGCTCGCTCGTCATCGACCGCCGACACGAAGGCGACGAGTACGGGCTGGTCGTCGTCGCCGACATCGCCCGGGAAGTGATCGGGAAGAACCGCACTCCCGAGCGCACCAACGTGTACGAGATCATGTCCAAGCCCGTCGTCACCGTGGACGCGAAGATGGCGGTGAAGTATGCGATCCGCCTGCTCGCCCGGTTCGGCCTGTCCCGCTGCCTGGTGGTGGAGAGCGACCGGCTGGTGGGCATCGTCACCCTCCGCGACTTGGTGCTTCGCTACCTCGAAGGCGACGGCGGGTAAGGCCGAGAGGGCCGCTTGAAGCGGCGCCACGCGGGGTGTATGGGTGCCGGCATGGGTGAGGATCGGCCTGGCGCGGCGCTGGTGACGGGGGCGGCAGTACGGATCGGCCGGGCCATCGCCCTCGATCTCGCCCGCCACGGCTGGGCTGTCGCGGTGCACTACAACCGCTCGTCCGCCGAGGCCCGCGCGGTCGTCGCCGAGATCACCGGCGGCGGCGGTCGCGCCGTGGCGCTGGCCGCGGATCTCGCCGACGAAGCAGAGGCCCAGGAACTCGTCCCCCGGGCCGGGGCGGCGCTCGGGCCGGTGACCTGCCTCGTCAACAACGCCGCCGCCTTCGAGCGCGACTGCTTCGCCACCGCGACCCGCGACTCCTGGGACCTCCACATAGCGGTCAACCTGCGCGCGCCGCTGGTCCTGGCCCAGGCCTTTGCGCGCCAGTTGCCAGAGGATGCGGCCGGCAACATCGTGAACCTCATCGACCAGCGGGTGTGGAACCTGACCCCCCACTTCTTGTCCTACTCGGTGAGCAAGGCCGGCCTGTGGGCTCTCACGCGTACGCTCGCCCTCGCTCTCGCGCCGCGGATTCGGGTCAACGCAATCGGGCCCGGTCCCACCCTGCCGAGCCGGCGCCAAACGCGCGCCCAGTTCGCCGCCCAGGCGGCCTCGGTGCCCCTGGGCCACGGCGCGACCCCGGACCAGATTTGCGACGCGGTGCGCTTTGTGCTTGCCGCTCCCGCCATGACGGGGCAAATGATGGCCCTTGACGGCGGCCAGCACCTCGGCTGGGCCGAGTCGAAGCGCACCCAGATGTCGGAAGAGTGACGCGGCCGCCCCGCCGTCGGCGGCCCGCTGGTGAGACCATGAACCGACCCGCGCCCCCGGATCCTGCCGGCCTTACGGCTTCCGGCTCGCTCCGCCACGTCTTCGTCCGCGACCTCGTGCTCCGGTGCTCGATCGGGGTCCACCGACACGAGCACCGCTCCGACCAGCGGGTGCGGATCAACATCGACCTCGCGGTCGACGACGGGGGACTCTCCCTCGACGACGACATCGCCAACGTCGTCTCCTACGAAGAGGTCGTCCAAGGCGTGAAGCGGCTCGTCGCCCGCCGCCACGTCAACCTCGTGGAGACGCTCGCCGAACAGATCGCCGAGCTGTGCCTTAAGGACTCCCGCGTCGCCTCGGCGCGGGTGCGCGTCGAGAAGCTCGACGCCATCGCCGAGGCCGCCAGCGTCGGCGTCGACATCGAGCGCGTCCGGTCCGACCGTTAAGGAAGGCTCAATAAGCTCGGCGAATGCGGGGCTTAGCGGCGGCGAAGGCGAGTTGTACACACACGGCGAAGATGCCCCACCGCCGACGCCCCGCAACCCCTTAAGCCGGCTTCGCGTTCCGCCCCCTTCTCACGTGACATCCTAATTTGCCCTTCTTATCAGAGACTTGAGCCGGCTGCCCATTTTTTGGGCAAACCGCTCGAATCCTAAGGCGGACGCGGCCTGGACGCCCCTGTCCCGCAGGTTATCGACAAAGTTATCCACAGAATCCGTTGATAGGTTGCCGTTTACCTTTTATCGGCCCGCCGTAAGGTCGCCCGACCTCCGGGCCTCCGGCCCCGGAGCGCGGCGCGGCGCCCCGCCGCCTAGGCCCAACCTCCACAAATCTGAGAACCACCTTCCACCCTAACCCCTATATGCGGCGGCCTGGGTCAGGGGCTCATGGTTGCGGCCTCTCGTCGCTCGCACCGGTCGCCGGGTTTGGGAGGCAGCGTATGGGAGCAGAGGGGCGCCTGCTGAACCTCGCATCCGTCACGGCCATGTCAGGCCGAAGACCAAATGCTGCATGCAAGGCCGGACGCGTCCGGAAGGGCGGGCAGGGGAGCGCGCATGTCATCGGGGATGAACGCATACACCGCCGATCTTA
>JBHICW010000148.1:0-4907 GCA_046759785.1 Alphaproteobacteria bacterium | reverse complement strand
CCACCTCCAACACCGTGGGCCTCGGCGACACCACGGGGCTCTATCACGGCACCCAACAGATCAACCAGGGCCAGATGGACCGCTGGAACATCGTCACCACCCTGAACTACCTCCCGCACGAGGACGAGATGAAGATCGTCCTCGCCAACGTTCCCGACTATGACACGGAAGAGGGCCGGAAGGTCATAGCGGCGATGGTCAACGTCGCGGAACTCACCCGCCATGGGTTCATCACCGGGGACATCTCGACGGTGATGTCGCCGCGCACCGTGTTCACCTGGGCGCAGAACGCAGAGATCTTCGGAGACCTCGCCTTTGCCTTCCGCATCACGTTCCTCAACAAGTGTGACGAGACGGAGCGGCCCACGGTGGCCGAGTATTTCCAGCGCTGCTTCAACAAGGAGCTCCCGGAGTCGTCGCTGCACTTAAGCAAGCCATAAGACGAGGCCGTCCATGGACGCGGCGGAGAATCCGGTCGACACGTTCAAACGGGCCGTCACCGCGACGACTCGGGCGATCGCCGGCGCGCCCGAGCTTTCGGTAACCTTCGGCGGCGAGGGTCCTATGCTCCGCGGGCTGGAGGCGCGGCTTCCCCAGCCTTCACGCGAACTGGACCCCGCGGAGGCGAGCGAGCTACGCGGGGCGGCCGACGCCATCGCGCTCCGTCTTCGCTATCACGACGACCACGTGCACGCCCGGCGCAAGCCGCGCGGGCAGACCGCACGCGCGATCTTCGAGGCGGTCGAGCAGGCGCGGCTCGAGGCGCTGGGCGCGCGGCGGATGGAGGGCGTGGCCGCGAACTTGGCCGCGGCCCTGGAGGAGCGCTGCCGGGCTCAAGGCTATGACCGGATTACCGAGCGAGAGCAGGCGCCGCTTGCCGAGGTCATCGGCCTTGTGGTGCGCGAGCATCTCACCGGCGAGGCCTCGCCCGCCGCCGGGCAGAGCATCGTCCACCTGTGGCGGCCCTGGCTGGATACCCGGATCGGACGCCACTTCGGCGAGCTCACGCGTCAAGTCGAGGACCAGGACCGGTTCGCCCGTGTCCTCCGGCGCCTGATCGCCGAGCTGAACTTGGCCGATTCCGAAGGCGACGGGGACGCCGAGGCCGAGATCGAGTCGGCCAGCGAGGACGGCGAATCGGGGGACGCCGACAGCCGCGGGGAAGGGGAGACGGGGGAGAGCGCCGGCAGGGAGTTGCCCAGCGCCAGCGCCGGCGACGACGATGAGGGCGGCGCCGAAGCGGCCGACGCCGAGGCGGCGGATGTCGAGGAAGACCGGCTGGCAGGGCCGGGCTCGGAGGCGGCGCGCCCGGCGGGGTGGATGTGGCGCCCGCAGGGCCCCCTGACACGGAGACCCAACGAGTCCACCTACGGGGCTTACACCACCGCCTTCGACGAGGTGGTCGAAGCCGTCGACCTGTGCGAGCCCGCCGAGATCACCCGCCTCAGGAGGCAGCTCGACCAACAGCTCGCCCACCTCAAGGGCGTGACGTCAAGGCTCGCCAACCGACTCCAGCGGCAGCTCCTTGCCAAGCAGTCGCGGGCCTGGGAGTTCGACCTGGACGAAGGCCTGCTCGATACCGCGCGCCTCGCCCGGGTCGTCGCCAATCCCCTTCACCCGCTCTCCTACAAGGGCGAGAAAGAGACCGAGTTCCGCGACACGGTCGTGACCCTCCTCATCGACAACTCGGGCTCGATGCGGGGCCGGCCCATCACGGTGGCGGCGATGAGCGCGGATCTTCTCGCCCGAACCCTCGAGCGCTGCGGGGTCAAGGTGGAGATTCTGGGCTTCACTACCCGGGCGTGGAAAGGCGGGCAGTGCCGCGAGCATTGGCTCGCCCACGGCAAGCCGGCCCGCCCGGGCAGGCTTAATGACCTCAGGCACATCATTTACAAGGGCGCCGACGCCCCGTGGCGCCGGACGCGCAAGAGCCTTGGCCTCATGCTCCGCGAAGGGCTGCTCAAGGAGAACATCGACGGCGAGGCGCTCCTGTGGGCGCACGAGCGGCTCCTCGCCTGCCCGGAGGAGCGGCGCATCCTCATGGTCATCTCGGACGGCGCGCCTGTCGACGACAGCACGCTTTCGGCGAACTCCGGCAACTACCTCGAGCGACACCTTCGCGAGGTCATCGAGTGGATCGAGGCCTACTCGCCGGTCGAGCTCGTCGCGATCGGAATCGGCCATGACGTCACGCGCTACTACCGCCGGGCGGTGACAATCGTAGACGCCGACCAGCTCGGCGGGACGATGCTGGAGGAGCTCGCCACCCTCTTCGACGAGGAGTCCTCGATCCATCCGCGGGGCCGCCGTCCCCGCCGACGCCCGATCTGAGGCGAGCCGTCGACTCCGGCAGCGTCGTTCGGCGCCCCCTCACCCGCGCGGGAGAGGGGCTTGAGGTGCGGGAGCCAGGGCTGCAAACGGACCAAGGCTGTCGCAGGCAGCGCTTCCCGGTGCCGCCCCGAGCCTAAGCGGCCGGACGACCTTCCTAGACCCGACAACGACCGGGGCGCGCCTGCGCCCGCGCGCGCCGGTGCTCAGAACAGGTGCGCCCGCAAGAAGGCCAGCGTCCGCCGCCAGGCCAGCGCCGCGTCGGCGGCGTCGTAGCGGGCCTGGGTCGGGTTGGCGAAGGCGTGGTCGGCCTCATACCAGTGAACCTCGTACGTCTTGCCGGCCGCGTCCATGGCGGCGGCGAACCCGCTCACCATCTCGGCGTTGATCCACCGGTCCCGGGTGGCGAAGTGCCCGAGGACCGGGCCCTTGAGGGGGGCGAGCTCGGCGGCCGTCTTGCGCACGTTGCCGTAGTAGACCACGGTCGCGTCGATCGGCCGGACCAGCGAGGCGTTGAGCGACCAGCCGCCGCCGAAACACCAGCCGACGGTGCCCACCTTCCCGGTCCCTGGGGAGGTCTCCTTGACCCAGTCGATCCACGAGCCCAACGTGTCGAATGCCTCGGCCGCCACGACCCGCTTCGTGAGCGCCCTCGCCCGGTCCGGGTCGTCCGCGACCTCGCCGTCGTAAAGGTCGGCGGCAAGCGCCAGGAAGCCCTCGCCGGCGAACTCTCTCGCCACCGACTTGATCTGGTCGTTGAGGCCCCACCACTCGTGGACCAGCAGCACCGCGGGGGCCGGGGTCTGATCCGGCACGGCGAGGGCGGCGAAGACCTCCTTGCCCCCAGCCGTCTTGAGCCCGACGGGTTCGAGACTCTCCGCGGCGGCGCGAGCGAGATGAGGGTCGGCGAGCACCGCGGCAAGCGGCGCACCCGCCAGACCCTTGAGCACGGTTCGACGAGCGAACATGGCTTCCCTCCCTGAGCAGGCTTGACGGCGATACGGCCCAAGGCCGCACCTTTTCTCCCGTCGAAATTTAGCCCCGCGGCGGGCTCGGTCCAACCACGGACGACCACCGTCCGGGGCCCATTACGTCCTGGGCGACCGGCCAACCCCCCTGCTAGAGTGAGGCGCGGAGTTCCGATGCTGCTTCATGCCGCCCTTCTCTTCATCGTACTCGTGCTCCCCTCCTGCGCAGATGGGAGCGACGGCGAGCTCGTCATCAAGGCGCGACCGGTGCCGCTCGACTCGGAAGCGCCGGCACGCGCCTCCGTCGGCGCCCTGGACTACCTCGGGGGCCTTGCGCTCACCGCGAACGACCGGCGCTTCGGTGGCTTCTCCGGCTTGCAGGTGAGCCCTGACGGGGAACGGCTGGTGGCCGTTTCGGACCGGGGCGTCTGGCTCCGCGCCCGGCTCCTCTACGACGACGGGGGACGGCTTGTCGGGATGGCGGAGGGGACGCTCGACCCGATCCTGGACCGGGAGGGACGACCGGTCCGGCGCGAGGCGCGGGACGCCGAGGCGGTGGCGCGGCTCTCCGACGGCGCGCTCGTGGTGAGCTTCGAGCGCCGCCACCGCCTCGAGCGGTATGCCGGTCCCGACCCGGTGCGCTCGCCCGCGACAGCGCTTCCCGCTCCGCGCGATCTCAAGAAGGCGCCGTGGAACGGCGGCATCGAAGCCCTCACCGTCCTCCCCGACGGGCGGCTCCTCGCCGTGACCGAGAAGGCCGTCGACAGCCAGGGCCGGTTGCTCGCCTGGCTGATCGAGGGGGAAGAGGCATTGCCGCTCAGGTACCGCGCCCGGGAGGACTTCCTCCCCACCGACCTTGCCCTGCTGCCGGGCGGCGACCTCTTGGTGCTCGAGCGGAGGTATGGCCTCGCCGGGAGGATGGCGGCCCGGCTCCGGTGGGTTCCGCGGGCGGCCTTGAAACCCGGCGCCCTGCTCGACGGGCCCGAGCTCATCAGGCTCGACTCCCCGCTCACCGTGGACAACTTCGAAGGGCTCGCGGTGCGCCAGGGAAGCGACGGCGCAACGCTCCTCTACCTCATGTCCGACGACAACTTCTTGCCGCTCCAACGGACCCTGCTTCTCCACTTCCGCCTGCGCGCAGAGGCCGTGCGCTGAGCGCCCGCTCGCTTCAGGAGGCAGCGGCGGCGGACAGCCGAATCAGCGAGCGTCACGCCCCCAGCTCCCGGCGCCGGATGAGCCACCAGACACACAAGGCGCCCAGCATCTTGCTCGCCGTCATCGTGACGGTCCCCGCAACCGACAACAATCCGATGCCGCCGAGAAACACGGCGCTGTCGACGGGCGTCCCGAGCACGCTCGACAAGAGAATGCGTTGCGACAACGGGCGCCTGGTGAAGCTGTACACCGCCCAGTCGACGAGTTCGCTCACCGCGAACGCGGCCAGGCTCGCCAGCGCCACGTCCGGGCCGGCCATGAAGTAGGACAGGACTGCGCCCGCGAGCATCGCCAGCAACACCCAGTGCCCGATCTCCCGTTGGGCGAAGTCGCGAAGGACGAAGATGAACCCGACGGCGAGCGACACGGGCGGCCACGACGTTCCGTCGGGCAGGG
>JBHICW010000147.1:0-5008 GCA_046759785.1 Alphaproteobacteria bacterium | reverse complement strand
GGGCGTCGGGGTGGGCGATCTGCACCCCCATCGCCGCCGGCAGGCCGTAGCCCATCGTCCCAAGCCCGCCCGAGGTCATCCAATGGTTGGGCTCCTCGAACTTGATGAATTGCGCCGCCCACATCTGGTGCTGCCCGACCTCGGTGGTGACGTAAACGTCACGCCCTTTGGTCAGCGCATACAGCCGCTGGAGGGCGTACTGAGGCTTGATGACGTCCTTGGACTTCTTATAGCGGAGGCACTTCTTCGCGCGCCACTTGTCGATCTGCTCCCACCAGGCCTTGAGCGCCTTCCCATCCGGTCGACACTGCTTGCTTTTCCAGACCTTGATCAGGTCCTCGAGCACATAGGCCGCGTCTCCCACGATCGCCAAGTCCGCCCGCACGTTCTTGTTGATCGAGGAGGGGTCGATGTCGATATGGATCTTCTTCGAGCCTTGCGAGAAGCAGTCGAGCCGCCCGGTGATCCGGTCGTCGAAGCGCGAGCCGACGGCGATCATCACGTCGCACTCGGCCATCGCCATATTGGCCTCGTAGGTGCCGTGCATCCCGAGCATGCCCAGGAACTGGGGGTCCGAGCCCGGGTAGGCACCCAACGCCATGACGGTGAGCGTGATCGGGTAGCCGGTCATACGCACGAAGTTCCCGAGCAGCTGCGAGGCCGCCGGTCCCGAGTTGATGACCCCGCCGCCGGCGTAAAAGAGCGGCCGCTTCGCCGACGCGATCATGTCCACCGCCTCCCGGATCCGGGCGATGTCACCCTTAACCTGCGGGTTATAGGTCTTGTGGCGCACGTTAGCGGGCCCTGTGTACGTGCCCGCGGCGTTTGAGACGTCCTTGGGCAGGTCGACGACCACAGGCCCGGGGCGGCCGGTCCGTGCCACGTAGAACGCCTCGTGCACGATCCGGGCAAGGTCGTCCACGCTCTTCACCAGGTAGTTGTGTTTCGTGCAGGGGCGGGTGATGCCGGTGGTGTCCGCCTCCTGAAAGGCGTCGTTGCCGATGAGGTTGGTGGGAACCTGGCCCGTGAGGCAGACGACGGGGATCGAGTCCATCAGCGCGTCGGTGAGCCCGGTCACGCAGTTGGTCGCCCCCGGACCGGACGTCACCAGCGCCACGCCCACCTTGCCGGTCGAACGCGCATAGCCTTCAGCCGCGTGCATGGCGCCCGGCTCATGCCGCACCAGCACGTGCCGCAGCTTGTTCTGCTTGAACAGGGCATCGTAAATGGGCAATACGGCGCCGCCGGGGTACCCGAAAACGACGTCGACGCCTTGGTCCTCCAAGGCCCTGACGAGGATTTCAGACCCGGTCAACTTCTCGCTCGCCACTTCTCCGTCCTCGCCTTTCCCGCAGCCCCCGCGAGAGCGGCGCTATCGTCGGTCCGCTGCCGGCGGCCGTCGGCGCGTGACCGGCAAGCCACCTTGCGGCAAGAATCGCAAAGTAGACGCTCACTTGCCTTGGGTCAACAGAGACCGGGCAACGCGGGCCTTCACCTCTTGCGCTACACTTTCCGAGTATTGGGCCTCGATGAAGGTCGCCTCCCGCATCTGGTGACGGAACCAGGTCATTTGCCGTTTCGCGTACCGGCGCGTAGCGCGTTGGGCCGCCGCCGTGGCCTCGGGGAGGGTGACCTCGCCGGCGAGGTAGCGGCGGAGCTCGGCCACGCCCACGGTCTTCATCGCGGGCAGGCTCTCGTCGAGCCCCAAGCCCTCGAGCGCCGCCATCTCCTCGACGGCCCCCCGCCGCACCATGGCGGCGAAGCGGGCGTTGCAGGCCGCGTAGAGCTCGCGCCGCGGCGGAGCGAGAACGAAACAGGCGACCGGACCTTCAAGGGCTCCCTCGTCCCCCAGTTTCTGCCACACCGCGAGGGGCCTGCCGGTCGCCTCCAGGACCTCCCAGGCGCGGAGCAGGCGCTGCGTGTCGCCGCCGGCGAGGCACGCGACGGAAGCCGGGTCGCGGCGGGCGAGCTCGGCCCGCAACGCCGGGCTCCCGAGCCGCGCGTGGCGGGACCGGGCCGCCGCCCGGACCTCGGCCGGCACCGCTGGCACCGGCGCGAGCCCCCGCGTGATCGCCCGGAAGTAGAGCCCGGTGCCGCCCACCAGGATCGGCACCTTTCCGGCCTCGTGCGCCGTCCGGGTCTCGTTGAGCGCCATGGCGCGCCAGCGACCCACGGAGCAGACCTCGGACGCCGGCAGGACACCGTACAGCCGGTGAGGGGCGCGAGCCTCCTCCTCGGGGCCTGGACGGGCCGTGAGAATTCGGAGTTCGCGATAGACCTGGCGGCTGTCGGCGTTGACAACGACCCCGTCGAACGCCTCTGCGAGCGCCAGCGCCAGCGCCGACTTGCCGCTCGCGGTCGGGCCGCCGATGAGAACCGTCACGCCCGTCATGTCGCGCGGCACGACCCGAGCCCTGACAGGCGCGGCCGCGGCCTTGTGAGCCGGCTCGCCTCTCCGTAACGTGCCCCCATGGACAACGTCCTCACGTTGGTCGCCGGCTCCGCCTCCGTTCTTGACGATACCACCGTCGCCGCGGCGCACGAGGTGCTTATGAGCCTCGGCGCGGCCCCGGGCCGGACGCGGTGGCTCAAGCCGGGACGGGCGCTCGACCTCATGTTCCGCGGCGGGGACCGCCGCGCCATCGAGAAGGCGCTCCGGGAGCGCCTCGCGCTCCGCCCCGTCGACGCCGTCGCCCAGCCCCGAGCGGGGCGGCGCAAGCGGCTCTTGGTAGCCGACATGGATATGACGGTCACCACCGTCGAGTCGATCGACGAGCTCGCCGACCTCGCCGGCCTCAGGGAGCGAATCGCACCCATCACCGCGCGGGCGATGGCGGGAGGGCTCGACTTCGCCACGGCGCTCAAAGCAAGGGTAGCGATGCTCAAAGGGCTGGACGAAGCGGTTCTGGAGCGCACCTGGCGCACCCGCGTCGCGCTCGCCCCCGGGGCGGGCACGCTCGTCGCCACGATGCGGGCCCACGGGGCCTACACCGTGCTCGTCTCGGGCGGCTTCACCTTCTTCACAGAGCGGGTCGCGCGAGCGGCCGGGTTCGACGACCATGAGGCCAACGTGCTGGAGACGAAGGACGGGCGCCTCACGGGGCGGGTGCAGGAGCCGAGCCGAGGCCCAGAGGCGAAGCTCCACTGCCTGCGGCGGTTCGCGGCGAAACGGGGTCTCAAGCGTGCCGAAACGATGGCGGTGGGGGACGGCGCGAACGACCTCGACATGCTCCAGGCCGCGGGACTGGGCGTAGCCTTCAACGCGAAGCCCGCGGTGGCCGCCGCCGCGCCCGCCCGGATCGATCACGGCGACCTCACCGCTCTGCTCTACGTCCAGGGCTACCCCGCGAGCGGGTTCCGGGACGCATGAGACGAGGCCGGCGAACGCTAACCCGCCGGCCTTAGACAGAACCTGGAGGCATGGTCAGCCTTCGTCCAGACGGATACCCACGTACCGCCGGTCGCCCTGACGGCTGACCAATATCAGCACCGTCCGGTAATTGGCCTCGCGCGCCTCGTCGACCTTGGCGACCACCTGCGCCGGGGTGAAGACCTCCTCATGCGCCACTTCCACGATGACGTCGCCCGGCAGGACGCCCGTCTCCGCAGCCGGCCCCTGTTCCTCGATCTCTGTGATGAGAACCCCTTCGGTCTCCTCTCCGAGAGCGAAGCGCTCGCGCAGGTCGGGCGTGATGGCGGCGAGCGTCATGCCCAAGGACTCGGCCTCCTCCGCCTTCGCCCTGCCCGAGAACGCACCGAGAGCGGCCATCTGCTCCGCCTCCTCGAGCTCCCCGAGCTCCACCTCGAAGGTGAGCTCCTCGCCCTGGCGGAGAACCACGACCTCCACGCGCTTGCCAATCTCGGTCTCGGCGACCACCCGGGGAAGGACCCGCATGGTGGAGATGTCCTTGCCGTCGAACTTGAGAATCAGGTCGCTTCCCTCGATCCCCGCCTCTTCCGCCGGACCGCCCTCACTCACACTGGCCACCAGAGCCCCCTTCGTCTCGTCGAGCTTGAGGGCCTCGGCGATCTCCTCCGTCACCGTCTGCACGCGCACGCCCAGCCAACCGCGGCGGGTTCGGCCGTAGCTCCTGAGCTGGCGGATCACCGGCTCGGCGAGGGCGGCCGGCACGGCGAAGCCGATGCCCACGCTGCCGCCCGAGGGCGAGAAGATCGCCGTGTTCACGCCGATCACCTGGCCATCCATGTTGAACAGGGGACCGCCGGAATTGCCCTTGTTGATCGGTGCGTCGGTCTGCAAGAAGTTGTCATACGGGCCGGCGTTGATGTCCCGCGCCCGGGCCGAGATGATCCCTGCGGTCACGGTGTTGCCAAAGCCGAACGGGTTGCCGATCGCGAGGACCCAATCGCCGACCCGCAACGAGTCGGAATCGCCGAAGCTCACGTGAGGCAGCTCCTCGTCCGTATCCAGCTTTAGGAGCGCGAGATCCATCTTCGGGTCCCGCCCCACCACCTTGGCCTTCATGCGCCGGTCGTCGTGAAGGATGACCGTGATCTCGTCGGCCTGGGCGGTCACGTGGTTGCTGGTGACCACATAGCCCTCGGGGTCGATGATGAAGCCCGACCCCAGAGAGGTGGCCCGGGGGAGCGGGTTGTCCTCCTCCGGCTGCATGTGACGTTCCAAGAACTCACGAAAGAACTCCTCGAACGGCGATCCCGGTGGGACGACCGGCAAATCCGGGCGCGAGCGGCCCGACCGCGACACGGACAGCGACGTGGAGATGTTGACCACCGCGGGCGTGAGCCTCTCGGCGAGGTCGGCGAAACTCTCCGGAACCGGCCGGGCGAGCGCCGACTGGGCCAGCAGCAGGCCGGCGACGACGACCGCGAGCCCCGGCAACAGCCTCCAGGGAGGCAACGCCAAAACAAAGAGAGAGGCGCGCCGCGCGCCCCCCGCGTCAAACGAATCCCGTTTCAAAGCGACCTACTCCTTCCTTCCCCGATAAGCCCTTGTCGAAACCATGCGTGCGTCGGTTGGCAACCGCCC
>JBHICW010000146.1:0-5021 GCA_046759785.1 Alphaproteobacteria bacterium | reverse complement strand
GATGGCCGCCAGGTCCGGGTGGTCGACCGAGTGTCCTACCGGATCGCGCCGCGCCGGACCTTAGGCGTCGTCGGCGAGAGCGGTTGCGGCAAGACCGTCGCCGCGCTCGCGCTGTTGCGGCTGGTGCCGCCGCCCGGATGGATCGTCGCCGGGACGGCGGACTTCGAGGGGCGCGACCTCATGCGGCTGTCGCGCGCCAAGATGGAGGCGGTGCGCGGCGACCGCATCGCCATGGTCTTCCAGGAGCCGATGACCTCCTTGAACCCGGTGCTCACCGTGGGCGAGCAGATCGCCGAGTCGCTCACGATCCACGGCAAGGCGGGCCAGCGCGAGGCGCGCGCGCGGGCGGTGGAGCTCCTGGCCACCGTCGGCATCCCGGACCCTGGGCAGCGGGCGCGCGACTACCCCCATCGGCTCTCCGGCGGAATGCGCCAGCGGGTGATGATGGCGATGGCACTCGCCTGCCGGCCCGCCCTTCTCATCGCCGACGAGCCGACGACGGCGCTCGACGTGACCGTACAGGCCCAAATCCTGGAACTCATGCTTCGTCTGCAGGAGGACGTCGGCATGGCGATCCAGTTCATCAGCCACAACCTGGGCGTGATCTCCGAGATGGCGGACGAGGTCATCGTCATGTACGCGGGCCGCGTCGTCGAGCGGGCGCCGCGGGAGGAGCTGTTCCGGGCGCCGCTCCATCCCTACACGCGCGGCCTCTTGGAGTCGGTGCCCCAGGTGGGCGACAGCGCGGCACGCCTCGCCACCATCCCGGGGAGGGTGCCGGAGGCGGAAGAGCGCCCAAGGGGTTGCGCCTTCCGCGACCGGTGTCCACTGGCCGAGGCTCGCTGCGCTCGGGCCGAGCCGGCTCTCGAACCCGCGGGCGGAGAGCACGCGGTCGCCTGCTTCGTGACGGGGGGCCGGTAGGAGAGCGATGGACGGCGCACCGCTTCTCGAGGCCCGGATCCTCACCAAGGACTTTGCGCTCCGCGGCAAGGGGCCGTTGGCGCCGCGCCTCGGCAGCCTCCGCGCGGTGGACGGGGTCAACCTCGCCTTGCGGGAGGGCGAGACCCTGGCGCTGGTGGGCGAGAGCGGCTGCGGCAAGACGACACTCGCGAGGACACTCGCTCTCCTCTACCGACCCACCAGAGGGGAGGTGCTGTTCCGAGGCCGCTCCGTCGCCCGGCTCGGGCGTCAGGACCGCAAACGGGTCCGGCGCGCCATCCAGGTGATCTTCCAGGACCCGTTCGACTCGCTCGACCCGCGCATGACGGTCTCGGCGCTCATCGGCGAGCCGCTCAGAATCCACCGCGAGGGCACCGGGACGAGCCGGAGGGCCAGGGTGCGCGAGCTGATGGAGGCCGTGGGGCTTGCCCCTTCGCTCGCCGACCGTTACCCGCACGAGCTCTCCGGCGGCCAGCGCCAGCGCGTCGATATCGCCCGCGCGCTCGCGCTCGAGCCGCGGCTCATCGTCGCCGACGAGCCGGTCTCCGCGCTCGACGTCTCGGTGCAGAGCCAGGTGCTGAACCTCATGAAGGACCTCAAGGAGGCGCTTGGTCTCACCGTTCTCTTCATCACCCACGACCTCGCGGTCGTCGACTACGTCGCCGACCGGGTGGCCGTGATGTACCTCGGGGCCGTCGTGGAGATCGCGCCGCGCGCGGCGTTCTTCGCCGGCCCGCGTCACCCGTACAGCCGGGCGCTCGTCGCCGCCGTGCCCCGGCTGGGGCGAGGCAAACGGGTTCCGGGGCAGACGATCGGCGGCGAGGTGCCGAGCCTGCTGAACCCGCCCCCGGGCTGCCCCTTCCACCCGCGCTGTCCCATGGCCCGGGATCTCTGCCGACGCGTGAAGCCGGCGCTCGAGCCGGTCGCCGGGGGCGCGGCCGGGCACCTCGCCTCCTGCCATTACAAGGACGAGGCCCCCGCATGACCCGCTACGTCCTGGGCCGGCTCCTCGAGTCGCTGGTGGTGCTGGCGCTCATGAGCTTTTTAATCTACGCGGTCATCGGGCTGATGCCTGGCGACCCGATCGACGTCATGGTCCAGGCCGATCCCAACCTGACGCCTGCGGACGCGGCGCGGCTCAAGGCGCTCTATGGCCTCGACCGCCCGATCCTCGAGCGCTACGCCAACTGGCTGGCGGCGGCGTTTGAGGGCGACTTCGGCTACTCCCGGGTCCACGCCCGGCCGGTGCTCGAGATTCTCGGGCCCCGACTCCTCAACACGATCTACCTGATTGGCCTGAGCCTCGTCGTCTCGCTCGCCGTGGCCCTCCCGGTCGGCGTGCTGGCGGCGCTCAAGCCCTACGGCGCGCGCGACTATGCGATCAACTTCGCGGCGCTGGCCGGGATCTCGATCCCCATCTTCTGGCTGGCGCTGATGCTGATCTACCTGTTCTCGGTGTGGTGGGGCCTCTTGCCCGCGGGTGGCATGGGAACCGTGGGCGTCGACAGCCTGGCCGACAGCGCCCGCTATCTGGTGCTCCCGGTCGTCACGTTAAGCGTCGCCAGCATCGGCGGCTTCACCCGCTACATGCGCGCGTCGATGCTGGAGACGATGCGGCTCGAGTTCATCCGGACCGCGCGCGCCAAGGGGCTCGATGAGCGGCGGGTGGTCTTGAAGCACGCGCTCAAGAACGCCCTCATCCCGGTGGTGACGGTCCTGGCCTTGAGCTTCGGCACCCTGTTCTCCGGCGCGCTCGTGACCGAGACGATGTTCTCATACCTGGGCATGGGCAAGCTCATCTACGACTCGATCATGGGGAACGACTACAACCTCGCGCTCGTGGGCCTGCTGTTCGCAACGCTGCTCGTACTCGTGAGCAACCTTCTCGCGGATCTCGGCTACGCCTGGCTCGATCCCAGGATCTCCTACCAGGGGGAGGGCGGCTCATGAGGGCGCCGCGCTCGCGCTTGCGCCTCGCCGCACGGCGGTTCGCCCGCCACCGCATGGCCGTGGCGAGCGCGCTGGTGCTCTTGGTGCTGGCGGCCGTGTCCCTTGCCGCGCCGCTCGTCGAGGGATGGCTCGGCGTGGACGCGAACGAGGTCGACCTCATGCAGCGCTTTACCGGGTCCTCGGCCGCCCATCCCTTCGGCACCGATGAGCTCGGCCGCGACGAGTTGGTCCGTCTCCTCTATGGGGGTCGGGTGTCGCTCCTGGTCGGGCTCGCCACGGCCGTCATCGCGGCGGTGATCGGCACAGGGATCGGGCTCGTCGCCGGCTATTACGGCGGCGCGATCGACGCCGTCCTCATGCGGCTCACCGACGGCGTGATCGCCCTTCCGCTCTTACCGCTTCTCATCGTGCTGGCGGCGGTCGACTTCGGAAAGCTGGGCGTGCTCGCGGTATTCGTCGAAGGGGAGGAGGCGAGCCTCTATCGCATCGTGCTCATCATCGCGCTCGTGGGCTGGACCACGGTGGCGCGCCTGGTGCGCGGGGCGACCCTTTCCTTGCGCGAGCGGGACTTCGTGCTCGCGGCCAGGTGCCAGGGCGCGACCGGCCTGAGGATCATGGTGACGCACATCCTCCCCAACAGCTTCTCGCCGATCGTCGTCGCCACGACGCTCTCGGTCGGCAACATCATCCTCTTGGAATCGGTGCTGAGCTTCCTCGGCCTCGGCATCCAGCCGCCGCTGCCGAGCTGGGGCAACATGCTGAACAACGCCCAGGAGCTCATCTACCAGGCGCCGGCGCTCGCCTTCTACCCCGGCGTCTTGATCTTCGCGACCGTGGTCGCGTTCAACTTCCTGGGCGACGGGCTCCAGGACGCCCTCGACCCCCGCGCGACGCGCCGCTGAGCCGCGCCGGTCCCGAGGGTCATTCCTCGCCGGACGTACCGGGACCCGGCCGCGCTTCCAACCGCCGATGGGCTCTCAGCCGGCAGCCGCCGGTGCCGCCGCTTCCTCTCCCCTGGCCTCCGCCAGCAGCCATTCGCGGAAGGCCGCGACCTTTGGCCTCTCGGCGCTCGCCTCGGGGCAGACGACGTAGTAAGCGAAGTCAGTCGGCAGGCTGATGTCGAACGGCTTGACCAGGCGGCCGGCGGCGAGGTCGGCGGCGGCCAGCGCGCTGTGCGTGAGCGCGACGCCCTGACCTTCGACCGCGGCCTGAAGCACCAGGCTGGCACCGTGGAAGCGGGGCCCGCGCGTCGGGTCGACGCCATCGACACCGGCGGCTAGCAGCCACGGGCGCCAGTCTTCGCCAAGATCGTCGTGGAGCAGCGTGTGGTAGCGGAGGTCCTTGGGGGTGCGCAGGGGATACCGACCCTCCAGCAGCCTCGGGCTGCACAGCAGAAACACTGTCAAGGTCAGCAAACGGTCGGCGCGCAGTCCCGGCCAGCCGCCGCGGCCATAGCGGACGGCGACGTCGACCTCCTCGCGGGCAAAGTCGACGAGGTGGAGTGACGGAGTGAGCCTGACGTCGATGTCGGGATGCTTCTCGCGGAAGGCGCCGAGACGCGACACCAGCCACCTAACGGCGAAGGAATGCGTCGTGCTGACGGTGAGCGCGCCGGTGGTGTCGCTGGCGCGCAGGCGCTCGGTCGCCTCGGCGATCCGGTCGAAGGCATCGCGGACCACCGGCAGATAGGCCTGACCCGCGTCGGTGAGCCGCACGGACCGGTTGAGCCTGCGGAACAGCTCCACGCCCAAACGCTCCTCCAACGCCTTCACCTGATGGCTGATCGCGGCATGGGTGACGTAAAGCTCGTCCGCCGCGCGGGTGAAGCTCAGGTGGCGCGCGGCGGCCTCGAAGGCGCGCAAGGCGTTCAACGGCGGCAGACGACGGGCCATCGTGTTTCGGTCAATTTTCCTAACGCATTATATGAGAAATCATCGCTTGTGGACAAGAGCGAAGATAGCTACCTAGCAATAGGAAAGAGCGCAGTGACAACCGCGCGTGGGACTTTATCCAACCTCTAAGAACGGTGAGAAAAATGAATACGTTTGATGCCATCTGGAAGACCTATTCCGTCGCCGGCAGGTTGCCGTTTGCGGAGCAGGTTCGCGCCCCCCTCGACGCAGGACCGATGG
>JBHICW010000145.1:0-5024 GCA_046759785.1 Alphaproteobacteria bacterium | reverse complement strand
TGGACCTTCTTCACGCCGTCGAGGAACCGGACCTCGGGCTCGATCGCCTCGACGACGTTGGCTTCCACGTCCTCGGCGCTGGCGCCGGGCCATTCTGCTCGCACGGCAATGACGTCGATCCCGAAGTCGGGGAAGAACTGGGTGTTGAGGCGAGTGAGAGCGAACAGCCCGGCGACGACCATGAGCGCCATGAGGAGGTTGGCCGCGTTGGGGTGGCGGGCGAAAAGCCCGATCGGGTCGCGCCGGGAACCGTTCATGGCACCGCCACCCTGACCCCCGGGCCGATTTCGGGAAAGCGCGTCGTGACCACGGCCTCGCCGCCGGCGAGGTCCCCGCGCACCAGGATGTCGGCGCCGAGCCGGCCGACGAAACGAACCGTCCGCGCCTCGAGCGCCCCGTTGACCACGGCGTAGACGGTGTCCCCTCCGAAGAGGGCGGTCTCCGGCAGGCGAACCACGCCACGGTAGGTTGCTTCCGGCACCCGGATCTCGACGAAGGCGCCGGGGCGCAGGGGCAGGTCCGGGCCCGCCCGCCTGAGGCTGGCGAACAGCTCCAACCCGCCGCTTGCCGGATCGATCTCGCTGCCGAGCCGGGCGATCTCGGCGTCGAACGCGAAGACCTCCGCGCCGACGCGCCAGACGACGCGAACGGGCCGGCCTTGGTAGCCGCCCGCCTGGAGGAGCCGGCCGAACTTGAGGTCGCTCAGGTGGAAGCGGGCCTCGAGCCGACCGGCGTCGATAAGCCGCGCCACCCGTTCGCCCGCGCCGACGCGCTCGCCCAGCTCGGCGCCGATGTCCGCGAGGAAGCCGCCGAAGGGAGCGATGAGGCGGGTGCGCTCGAGGTCGCGGCGGGCGCGCCTGAGCGCCGCCTGCAGCTGGGCGACGACCGCCCGTTGCCGGTCGGCGCGCGCCATAAGCCGCTCGACGCTCTGCTCGCGCGCGAGGACCTTCTGCTCGTACTGGCTCAAGGTGAGTCGGGCGTCGTCCAGCGCCTTCTCCGAGCCGGCGGCCGTGCCGGCGAGCCTCTCGCGGCGCTCCACCCCGCGCCACGCGAGAGCCGCCTGCTCACGCTCGCGTTCGAGGATCGCCTCCTCGGCGCGGCGCTCGGCCTCGAGCTCCTTTACCCGCGCCCGCGCCTCGTCGAGCCGCGCCTTGGCTTCCGCCACCGCCTGGCGGTAGTCGAACGGGTCGATGGCGACGAGAAGGTCTCCGGCCTCCACCACCCCGCCCTCGACGAACCCGGGCCCGACCTCGACGACAGGCCCGGCGACGAGGGCCCGGACGTCGATCTCGCGGCCCGCCACCACTTCGCCGAAAGCCGTGAGCACCGGCCGCTCGTCCGAGTACGCCACCGACACGGTCGCCACCGGCCATGGGCGCGCCTCGGGCGGGCTCGGGGCGACCACGGGCCGCGTGGCCCGAAGGTAGCCCGCGACCGCCGCCGCCAAGGCCAGCACCGCGAAGGGGAGCCCGATGCGCAAGGCCCGCTTCATCACTCAGCCCCCGCCGCCGCACCCTCGGGGGCGACCCGGGGCAAGCCCAGCATGGCCTGAACAGAGGCCGTGACGATGCCGGCGATGAGGGCCACCCGTTGGGGTGAGTACCCATCCCAGCCGAGCCGCGCCCACACGACCGTCCGCGCCGCCCCGAAGATCATGCACTGACCGATGATGGCGTGCGTGAGAAGACGGGTCTCCGGGGCCTGGGGCTCGTGTCCCGTGGCCGCGGCCACGAGCCCGGCGACCGCGTCATGAAGCGGGTGGATCCGCTTCTCGAGGAGCATGGGGAACTCGCCGGAGGGCTGATAGAACTCGCGCAGCATGAGCGCCATCTGCCACCGGTACCGCGCCTCACCCAGAATCGAGGCCAGCAGGTGATTGACGAACCAAGCCGCAAGCCTCGCCAGAGCCTCAGGGTTGCCCTCGGCGCGGGCGGTGCCTTGGGCGAGGCGCTCGATGGCCGTCTTGACGAGCGGGTCGGTGTCGGCGACGAGCTGCTCGAGCACCGCGTGATAGAGCCCCTCCTTGCCGCCGAAATGGTAGGTAATCGCGGACAGGTTGACCCCGGCCGCCTTGGCAAGCGTCCGGGTCGACACCCCGTCGAAGCCCTGAAGCGCGAAGAGCCGCCCCGCCGCCTCCAGCATCCGCGCCCGGCTCCCCGCACCCAAACGGTGCGGCCGCACATGCCGGCGCGCGCCCTCGCGGCCCGCCCCGGCGACCCGACTCGGCGGCCGCCGGCCGCCCGGGCCCGCCTGCTTCCTCTCAAGCCGTTCGTCCACGTATAAAAGCTAGGTCGAACGTTTGAACTATTCAAGAAGGCCGAGATTCGGTTCCCGGGGCCGCTTCGCCGCACGTCCTGGAGGGCCGCGCGCCCCGCGGCGGAGCCTGCAGGAAGGGTCCGGACCACTCTCGGCAAGCGACGATGCCCAGCCTGTGGCGCGAGGTGGAAGTCGCCGGTAGGATGGCCGGGCCGCGGGGCCCGCGGCGTCCGCGAAAGGGGAAAGAGATGAGTGCCCGACCGCCTGGTCCCGAAGGAGGTGCTCGGCCTACCATTCATGTCTTCGTGAACCCGCGAGCGCGGCGCAACACCCCTTACGGGCCGAGCCAGGCCGAGGTGGTGAACAGCCACGCCTTCGCCGAGGCCCGGGCGGAGATCACCTCGTGGCCGGGCTATGCGCCCACGCCGCTCCTCGCGCTCGATGGGCTGGCGGCGCGAGCCGGCATCGCGCGGCTGTGGTGCAAATACGAGGGCGACAGGTTCGGCCTCGGCAGCTTCAAGGCCCTGGGCGGCGCCTACGCGGTCTTAAACCTCCTCGCCCAAGAGATTAAGGCGCGGACGGGTCGCGAGGAGATCACAACCGGAGACCTGGCCTCAGGCGCGTATCGAGAGCTCACCGAGCGGGTCACCGTAACCTGCGCCACCGACGGCAACCACGGCCGCGCGGTCGCCTGGGGCGCGAAGACGTTCGGCTGCCGGTGCGTCATTTACCTCCACGAGCACGTGAGCCGGGGCCGCGAGGCGGCGATCGCCCGCCTCGGTGCGGAGATCGTGCGGGTGCCCGGCGACTACGACGACTCGGTGCGCCGGTGCGCGGCCGACGCGGAGCGCCTCGGCCGATATGTCATCTCCGACACCTCCTACCCCGGCTACATGACCGTTCCGCGCCAGGTGATGCAGGGCTATACGGTCCTCGCCGAGGAGGTGCTCGATCAGCTCGGGCAAGGGGAGCGGCCGACCCACCTGTTCGTACAGGCCGGGGTGGGCGGCCTGGCGGCGGCCGTCTGCGGCCACCTTTGGGAGCGCCTGGGGCCGGCCCGCGCCCGCTTCGTGATCGTCGAGCCGGAGAAGGCCGACTGCCTCTACCAGACGGCGGTGAACGGGAGGCCCACGGTCGTGCCCGGCCCCCACGACACCCTGATGGCCTGCCTCGCCGCCGGCGAGGTCTCGGCCCTCGCCTGGCGGATCCTGGAGAGCGGCGCAGACGCCTTCGTCACCATCCCCGATGAGCCGGCGGCAGAGGCCATGCGCATGCTTGCGGAGGGCACCGGTGGCGACCCGCCGATCGTCGCCGGCGAGACGGGGGTGGCAGGGCTCGCGGCCCTCATGACGGCGCTCGAGCATGACGGCGCCCGCCACGCGCTCGAGCTCGGTCCCTCGAGCCGGGTGCTGGTGATCTTGAGCGAAGGCGCGACCGATCCCGAGATCTACCAACGCATCGTCGGGAGGGCTCCCGAGGACGTCGCCCGCCGCGCCTGATCCGTTGCTCTCCGGGCCCCGCACCGGTCCCGCCGGCCCGAACGCCGGGGCGGCGAGCGGGTGGCCACGGCGGCCCACGAGCGCGCGGCCGTGACTTAGAGGCGCGCTTGCTCCACAATCGACGCGGACGAGGCGAGGGGGGCTCCCACCATGGCAGGCAGGACCTACAGCCCGGTCGAGATGATCCGCCGGCTCGTCGCCTTCGACACCACGAGCCGCAACTCGAACCTGGACCTCATCCAATTCGTCGCCGACTACCTCGAACGCCACCGGATCGAGTCGGCCTTGTCCTTCGACGAAGGCCGCAACAAGGCCAACCTGTTCGCCACTCTGGGACCGGATGGGGACGGCGGCATCGTGCTCTCCGGACATACCGACGTCGTCCCGGTGGACGGGCAGGACTGGCACACCGACCCCTTCTCGGTGGTGGAGAAGGAGGGCCGGCTCTACGGCCGCGGCACCGCCGACATGAAAAGTTTCATCGCCGCGGGGCTGGCTCTCGTCCCCGAGTTCCTCCGCCGCGGCCTGCACACGCCCGTGCATCTCGCCCTCACTTACGACGAGGAGGTCGGCTGCATCGGCGTCCACGGCCTCATCGAACAGATTCGGGAGGCCGGGGTGAGGCCCCGCCTCGCCATCATCGGCGAGCCGACCGAGATGCGGGTGGTCAACGCCCACAAGGGCCTCCGCTCCTTCCACACGACCGTCACCGGGCTCGAGGGCCACTCGAGCGCGACGCACAAGGGGGTGAGCGCCATCGCCATTGCCGCCGAGCTCATCCACCATCTCACGGAGCTCGCAGAGGAGATGAAGGGGCGGGCGGCCGCGGCGAGCGGTTTCGACCCGCCGTACACCACCATCAACGTCGGCACGGTCTCCGGGGGAACCGCCATGAACATCATCCCCAAGGAGTGCGGCTTCGTCTGGGAGTACCGCGCGCTGCCGGGCGACGACGCGGATGAGGTGCACACGCGCTTCCAGCGGTTCGCCGACGGCCTTATCTCGCGGATGCGCGCGATCGCGCCCGGGGCGAACATCGTCACCGAAGACGGTGGAGCGGTTCCTGGCCTCGTGCCGGAGGACGGCTCGCCGGCAGAGAGCCTGGCGATCGCGCTCACCGGCGGCAATCGGTCCTACAAGGTCTCCTTCGGCACGGAGGCGGGAATCTTCCAGGGCGCGGGTATACCCGCGGTGGTGTGCGGGCCGGGAAGCGTCAATCAGGCGCACAAGCCCGACGAGTTCATCGCCCTCAGTGAGGTGGAGGCCTGC
>JBHICW010000144.1:0-5076 GCA_046759785.1 Alphaproteobacteria bacterium | reverse complement strand
AGCGCCGAGCGCAACGAGCCGCCCGACATCGACGTCGACTTCGAGCACGAGCGGCGCGAGGAGGTCATCCAGTACATCTATGAGAAGTACGGCCGCGACCGGGCCGGACTCACCGCCACCACCATCACCTACCGGGGCCGCAGCGCGATCCGCGACGTGGGCAAGGCGATGGGGCTGTCGCTCGATACCGTGGCCGCGCTCGCCGGCACCTGCGCGGGGCGCTGGTACGACGACGCGTTCCCTGACGAGGACCTCCGCGCGCTCGGGCTCGACCCCTCCGACCGCACGCTCAGCCACGCCGTCCGCCTCGCCCGCGAGCTTATCGGCTTTCCCCGGCATCTCTCCCAGCATGTGGGCGGCTTCGTGATCACCCGCGGCCCCCTCTCCGAGGTGGTGCCGATCACCAACGCGGCGATGGAGGGCCGCACGGTGATCGAGTGGAACAAGGACGACCTCAATACCTTGGGCATCCTCAAGATCGACGTGCTGGGGTTAGGCATGCTCACCTGCCTTAGGAAGAGCTTCGACCTCTTGGCCCGCCACCACGGGCGGCGGCTCGATCTCGCGCGCCTGCCGGCCGAGGACCCGGCAGTCTACGACATGCTGTGCGGGGCCGATTCGATCGGGGTGTTCCAGGTCGAGAGCCGCGCCCAGATGACCATGCTGCCGCGGCTCAGGCCCCGTCGCTTCTATGACCTCGTCATCGAGGTGGCGATCGTGCGCCCGGGCCCGATCCAGGGCGACATGGTTCACCCTTACCTCCGCCGTCGCAACGGCGACGAGCCGGTGACCTATCCCTCGCCGGAGCTCGAGCAGGTCCTGAGCAAGACCCTGGGCGTGCCGCTGTTCCAGGAGCAGGCGATGCGGATCGCCGTGGTCGCCGCGGGCTTCTCACCCAGCGAGGCCGATGCGCTGCGCCGGGCCATGGCCGGCTGGCGGCGGCCGGGGTTCATCGACCCCTTCCGGACCAAGCTCATCGAGGGGATGATCGCCAATGGCTACGAGCGCGCCTTCGCCGAGCGCTGCTTCCACCAGATCCAGGGCTTCGGCGAGTACGGGTTCCCCGAATCCCACGCCGCGAGCTTCGCCCTCCTCGTCTACGCCTCCGCCTGGCTCAAGCGCCATTATCCTCAGGCCTTCGCCTGCGCGCTGTTGAACAGCCAGCCGATGGGCTTCTACGCCCCGGCGCAGATCGTCCGCGACGCGCGCGAGCACGGGGTGGAGGTGCGTGGCCCGGACGTGAACCACAGCCTGTGGGACTGCACCCTGGAGCCCAAGGAAGGGGGAAGCGTGGCCTTGCGCCTCGGCTTCCGCCTGGTCAAGGGCTTGCATGAGGCCGACGCCACGCGCCTCACCGCCGCCCGTGGCGCCGGCTTTGTGAGCGTCGCCGACCTCTGGCGCAGGAGCGGACTCTCCCCTGCGGCGCTCGAGCTCTTGGCCAAGGCCGACGCCTACCGCTCCCTCGGCCTCGCCCGGCGCGAGGCCCTGTGGGCGGTCAAGGGCCTCGAGCCCGAGCCCCTGCCCCTTTTTGCCGCCGCCACAGGTGGTGTTTCCCCCCTCTCTAACCCTCCCCCGCAAGAGGGGAGGGAACGGTCTGGTCAAGGGGACAGGGAACTATGCACCGGTACAGCAGAATCTCCCTCCTCCTTGATGGGGGAGGGCCGGGGTGGGGGTGACTGGCCCGAGGCTCCGGCCGTGCCCCCGGAGCCTCCTGTCGAGCTGCCGGAGATGACGGCCGGCGAGGAGGTCGTCGAGGACTACGCGGCGATTCGGCTCACGCTCCGCCGCCACCCCCTCGCTTTCCTCCGCGAGGGGCTTGAGAAGGACGGGTTCGTTCCGGCCGAGGCCCTGGCCCGCCTCTCTGTGGGCCGGCGCGTCAATGTGGCGGGGCTCACGATCATCCGCCAGCGGCCGAGCACCGCGCGAGGGACGATCTTCGCCACCATCGAGGACGAGACCGGCGTCGCCAACCTCGTCGTCCGCCCCAATGTCTTCGAGCGCTTCCGCCGCCCGCTGCTCACAGCCGGCCTTCTTGCCGCGACCGGCAAGATCGAGCGCGAGGGGCCGGTGATCCACGTCCTCGTCGAGCGCCTCGATGACCTCACCCACCGCCTCGCCGCGCTCGTCCCGGAGCCGCCCGCGCCCATCCCCGCCCACGCACCCGCTGAGGCGCCTACCCTCGAGGCGCGCTCAAGGGATTTTCGCTAGCCCTTCGCTGGCTTGGCGCGTCGGTTACCCCGGCCCTGGACACCTAGACCACTATGGCCCGTCGCGCGAAACGCCAAACGTCCCTTCATCTTCTCCGATTAACGCTGAGCGACCCGTCGTCGGCGGGCTCAACGCGGCCGGCCCCAACTTTAGTATGACGTCAAATAGCGATTGTTATTGTGCCACTCGATGACGTCGATGTTCGGTTGCTTGAGCGGATCTGGCGGAACCTTGATCCTACGGCCGTGCATCGCAAAATATTCTTGACCGTTATCGAAGTCGTCCTTTATCCGTCGACTTACCTCGAAGCGGCATTCCGGGGTGATCGTCGCATACCCTAAGTCGAAGATACGGTGGACATCGCGCCGCAGAAGTATCCCATTGCTCACTTCGTGGTGTCCACCTTCAGCGTACGGCCTAATATGTGCCGCTTCGAGCACCGGAAGCACACGCTCGCGAGTTACTGAGCACCGTCTGCTGTATGCGTCGGTGACTGCAACGCGGAACGCCCCCTGTCCAAGTCGCGGACGTATGAGCGTGGGCTCGCCGAATTTCGCTGGTGCTTCCGCCAATCCCGGCGGCAACTCACGCGCCGGTAAACTGGATTCGATCGCCTCCCAAAGCCGCCGCCCGTCCTCGTCGTCGGCACTAAACGTTTTGCCCACCACGATCTCGCGCGACCATGACGTCGGAATCGGTATCCACTGCGCTTCATCAAGGAACAGCGGCTGCGTCAATATGCGGCATCCGATCTGGTAGTCCGCTCTCGGGTCTGGTGTTTCGCGCCGGTAATATGCGATTCTCGCTCTCATCGCGTGCAGCGACCGTGCACCGTTCAGGATGTTGAACGCTTCCCAAGCAACTGGGAGCGGAAGATTGGTTGCGTGGCTGAAGACCCCGCCACCAACAACGAAATTTAGCGGACTGTGAAGTTTAAAGAGAAACAGTTCGCCCGGCTGCAGTGCTCGGAAAACACTGCTCCCCCTAGGTTGCCAAAAGTTCACTTCGGTGAGTTCGCGCTGGTGGCGTAAGAAGTCAAACCAATCGTTGTCTGTGACGGCAACGAAGAGTTTTACCATTTCTGGCGCCTGTTCGTCGTCGGCCTTCGAGGAATCGCCTTCTGAGTAATTGAAAGAGTCTAGCGTCGACCCTAAGCGCTTGCCTTCACCCCGGCAGCCCGGCCTTGATCAAGCCGTCGCGATGGTGCTGACGGTCGGCCTGATGCTTGTAGGCCAGGGTCGTTAAATACTTATCGACGGAGAAGTCAGGATCCATCCTGAGCACCTCCGCCGTGTGAGCCTGCGCCTCCTCGACGTTGCCCATCTGGGCGTAGCAGGCAGCCAAGAAGGCGTGATGGAGGTGATTCGGATGAGGGATCCGTTTGAAGGCCCTGACCGCCTCTTGGTAGCGACGAGCGACAAACAGCGCCCGACCCATGTCGTTCGAGCGCCCGTCAGGATGGTGGGGATCGAGGCGCAACGCCTTTTCTACCCACTCCAGGCCTTCCTCCGGCTGTCCCAGAACGGTCAGCAGTTCGCCCTTTAGAGAGACGATACGGGGATCGTTGGGGTTGAGGGCGAGACCCCTCTCTAAATGGAACTCGGCCTGCTCGTGCTCCTGTCGAAAGAGGTGAATCGCCGCAAGAATTCGGTGACACTCGCTATCGTCGTCATCGAGGGAATAGGCCTTCTGCGCATTCTCGAAGCATCGGTTGAACACCTCATCGCGGTCTTCCAGGTACCCTCGAGCCCACGCCTGCCCAAGGGTACAGGCCAGCTGCGCGTATGCCGGTGCACACCCCGGATCGAGCTCGATGGCCTTCTCCAGCGCCCGGAGCGCCTGCGCATTGTCGTCTTTCGTGCCTCGATGGTGGTGCTCGTTCCCGCGCAGCAGGTAGTCGTAGGCTGCCATGTTGTCGGTCGGCTTCCGCTTTGCCTGTTCAACACCAGCCGCTTCCAGCCGTCCCGCCAGGGTCCCGACGATGGTCCGCGAGACCTCGTCCTGGACGGCGAAGATGTCCTCGAGGTCGCGGTCGTAGCGTTCCGCCCATACGTGGTTTCCGGTCGCGGCTTCCACGAGCTGCGCGGTGACCCGTACCCGGTTCCCGGCCTTGCGGACGCTGCCCTCGACCACGTAGTGCACGCCCAGGTCTTTGCCCACCTCCTGGACCTTCACGGCCCGGCCCTTGTAGATGAAGGATGAGTTGCGGGCGATGACGAACAGGGCCCGAAACCGGGACAGCTCGGTGATGATGTCCTCGGTGATGCCGTCGACGAAGTACTCCTGCTCGGGGTCGCCGCTCATGTTGACGAAGGGCAGCACGGCGAGGGACGGCTTAGCCGGCAGTGACGGCCGGGCGGCCTTTTCGTCGGTCGCCGTGCGGGTGGCCTCTGATTCCAGCCGAATCCGATACACCCGCACCGGCTCGGCAATGTTCTTGACCTCCTGCTTGCCGAGGTCCTCGTAGCGCGACTCGAGCTTGCCCTTCACCTGCTCGAAGACGCTCCCCGAGAGGCAGATGCCGCCAGGCTCGGCTATACTTTCCAGCCGTGCAGCCACATTCACGCCGTCGCCGAGGAGGTTGTCACCCTCGATCATGACGTCGCCGAGATTGACGCCTATCCGGAAACGCATGCGGCGGTCATCGGGCAGGTCGGCGTTGCGCTTCTCGAGTTCCTCCTGAATTTCGACGGCGCAGCGCACCGCCTCGACCGCGCTCGCGAACTCGGCCACGACGCTGTCGCCCGCGCTCCCGAACACGCGGCCCCGGTGCCCGGCCATAAGCCCGTCGATCACCGCGCGGTACGCGTTGAGGGTGCGGAGCGTTCCCTCCTCGTCCTCACCCATGAGGCGGGAGTAACCCGCCAC
>JBHICW010000143.1:0-5077 GCA_046759785.1 Alphaproteobacteria bacterium | reverse complement strand
GCGCTTCGAGCCCTACGACCTCGAGGGCCCGCTGCAGCCCGAGTTGAGCTGGCTTCCCCTGAGCTACGACCGGGCCACTGGCGTTGGGTGCTACCTCATGCGGTTTGAGCCCGGCGCCGTGACGATCGCCCACGACCACGAGGGCGTGGAGGACTTCCTTATCCTCGAAGGCGAGCTCACGGACAGCGACGGCGCCGTGTTCAGAGCCGGCGACTTCGTGAGCTACCGCCCCGGTACGCGTCACCACTCATGGTCCAAGACGGGCTGTCTCATCGTCGTTTTCGAGTGGGGGAAGCCGGAGGCCGGTGGACGCGGCGCTGAGCCCGGTTGAGGGACGGCCGGTGAGGTATCGCTCGCTCTGGGATTCCTCGCCGGCATGCGACATCGTTTAGGTCGACGGCTTGTCAAGACGGAGCCCGCCGTTGACGACCGAGATCCCAAACGTCCTCTTCATCACCGCCGACGATTGGCGCGGCGACTGCCTGTCGGCGCTGGGCCATCCCTGCGTCAAGACCCCGAACGTGGACAGGCTCGCGGCGGAAGCCGTGCTGTTCCGCAACCACTTCGCTCAGGCCTCGCCCTGCGGGCCGAGCCGGGCCTCGATGTACACCGGGCTCTATCCGCAAAACCATCGCTCGGTCCGCAACGGCACGCCGCTGGACGCGCGCCATACCAACCTGGCGCTGGAGATGCGGAAGGCGGGTTACGATCCCTCCCTCGTCGGCTACACCGACACCAGCGCCGATCCCCGCCTCTATCCTCCGGGGCACCCGGCGCTCACGACGTACGAAGGCCTGCTTCCCGGCTTTAGGCCCAAACTCCTTCTGGTAGAGCCGTACACGCCCTGGCTGGAGTACCTTGCGGCCAAGGGCTATGACGTCCCTCGGAATTGGTTCGACGTCTACCGGCCGGTCCCGAACTACCCCGGGGCTCGGGGAAGGGGGCCTACCTATCCGCCGCCCTGCTACCGGGCGGAGGACAGCGATACCGCCTTTGCCACCGACACGGCGATTGCGTATCTCTCGGAACAGGACGACCGACGGTGGTTCCTGCACGTCTCGTACCTCCGGCCGCATCCGCCGTTCGTGGTCCCGGAGCCCTACAACCGCATGTACGACCCGGAGGACGTTCCGCCCCCCCGGGGCGCGCCCTCGCTCGACGAGGAGGCGCGTCAGCATCCCTGGCTTGCCTACCGGCTCACGCAGTCCCGGAAAGCGGCCGAGATGAGTGAGAGCGACCTCAAGCAGCTCAAGGCCACCTACTTCGGCATGGTGAGCGAGGTCGACCATCAGATCGGCCGTCTCCTCGCCCACCTCAGGGAGCTCGGGCAGTACGACGACACCCTCATCGTCGTCACCAGCGACCACGGCGAGCAGCTCGGCGATCATCGGCTGATCGGCAAGGAGGCGTACTTCGACGCCTCGTTCCACGTCCCGCTCGTCATACGGGCTCCTGGGGTGCCGAGCGAGGCCCGCGGGCGGCAGGTGGACGCGTTCACGGAGGCCATCGACCTCATGCCGACGATCCTCGACCTCGTGGGCGCTGAGATACCCCTGCAGTGTGATGGCGCCTCGTTGAGGCCCTTCCTCTTCGGCGAGACACCGTCCCATTGGCGAGCGGAGGTCCACTGGGAGTACGACTTCCGCGACGTCGGCGGCGCCGCGCCGGAGAAGGCGCTGGGCATCGGGCTCGACGAGTGCACCCTCAACGTCATCCGAGATAGGCGGTACAAGTACGTCCACTTCACCGCGTTGCCGCCTCTGTTCTTCGACCTCGAGAAGGACCCGGACGAGCTCACCAGCCTGGCGGAGGACCCGGCTTACACGGGCCTCGTGCTCCGCTACGCCCAGAGGATGCTGTCCTGGCGGATGCGCCACGACGAGCGGACGTTGACCGGCATCCACCTCGGCCCCGACGGGCTGGTCGAGCGGCCGCGGGCGGCGCGGGCGCCGATGCCATGATCTTCGCCCGGCCGCCGCCCGAGCCCGAGCCGTTGAGGGCGGCCATCACCGCCGCCTACCGCGCCGACGAGACCGCCTGCCTCAAGGCCCTGCTGCCTGAGGCCGAGCTCGACGGTGAAGGGCGCGAGCGGGTGGCGAAGCGGGCGCGCGACCTGGTCGAGAAGGTCCGGGCCGCGCGCCGCAGGGCGGGCGGGCTCGACGCCTTCCTCCACGAGTACGAACTCTCGAGCCAGGAGGGGGTGGTCCTCATGTGTCTGGCCGAGGCCCTGCTGCGCGTCCCCGACCCCGAGACGGCCACCCGGCTCATCCGCGACAAGATCGCCGTCGGCGACTGGGAGCGGCACCTGGGTCACAGCGACTCGCTCCTCGTCAACGCGTCCACCTTCGGCCTCATGTTGACCGGGCGTGTGGTCAGTCTGGACCCAGAGGTCGCCGACGACGTCGGCTCGCTCATCCGCCGGCTCGCCGCCAGGAGCGGTGATCCGGTGATCCGCCAAGCGCTCAATCAGGCGATGCGGATCCTCGGGCGCCAGTTCGTCATGGGCCGCACCATCGAGGAGGCCCTGGAGCGGGCCCGCCCGGCCGAGGCCCAGGGCTACCGGCACTCCTTCGACATGCTGGGCGAGGCCGCGCGCACGAGGGCCGACGCCGACCGCTACTTCGGGGGTTATGCGCGGGCCGTCGAAGCGGTCGGGAAGGCACAGAAGGCCGACGAGATCTTCGCCCGCTCCGGTATCTCGGTGAAGCTCTCGGCGCTCCACCCGCGCTTCGAGTTCGCCCAGCGGGAGCGGGCCCTGGACGAGCTTGCCGGGCGGCTCCTTGAGCTCGCCCGCCAGGCCAAGGCCGCCGGGATGGGTCTCACCGTGGACACGGAGGAGGCGGAGCGCCTGGAGCCCTCGCTCGACCTCTTCGAGGCCGTGCTCGGCGACCCCTCGCTCGAGGGCTGGGACGGCTTCGGCCTCGCGGTCCAGGCGTACCAGAAGCGCGCGATCCCTGTCCTCGACTGGCTCGCCGCACTCGCCCGACGGCACCGGCGGCGGCTGCCGGTGCGTCTGGTCAAGGGCGCCTACTGGGACACCGAGATCAAGCGCGCCCAGGAGAAGGGCCTCGACGGCTACCCCGTCTTCACGCGCAAGGCCTCGACCGACGTCTCGTATCTCGCCTGCGCCCGCAAGCTCCTCGCCGCGTCGGACGCCTTCTTCCCCCAGTTCGCGACCCACAACGCCCATACGCTGGCCGCCGTCATCGAGCTCGCCGGCAACAACCGTGACCTCGAGTTCCAGCGGCTCCACGGCATGGGCGAGGCGCTCTACGCCGAGGTGGTGGGGGCGGACAGGCTCAACCTCACCTGCCGCGTCTACGCGCCGGTGGGGAGCCACGAGGACCTGTTGTCCTACCTCGTGCGCCGACTGTTGGAGAACGGGGCGAACACCTCCTTCGTCAACCGCATCGTCGACGAGGAGCTCCCCATCGAGGAGATCATCGCCGACCCGGTCCTGAAGGTCCGCGGCCTTGCCGCGAAGCCCCATCCGCGCATCCCGCTCCCCGTCGACCTTTATCACCCGGACCGAAGGAACTCGCGCGGCGTCGACCTCACCGACGCGAGTGAGCTTGAGCCGCTGGCGCGGGCGATGGACGAGGCGCTGGCGGGACCGGTGAGCGCGGCCCCGATCGTCGCGGGTGAGGAGCTCCCGGGCGCGGGCCCGCGCCCCGTGCGCGACCCCTCGGACAGCCGGCGCACCGTCGGCACCGTCGCCGAGGCCGATGCCGCGGTGGTGGAGCGGGCCCTCGCCGCCGCGCGCGAAGCGGCCCCGGGCTGGGACGCGAAGGCGGCCGCGGAACGGGCCGCCTGTCTCGAGCGGATGGCCGGGCTCCTCGAGGACCGGCGCGCCGAGGCGATGGCGCTCACCGTGCGCGAGGGGGGGAAGACGCTCGCCGACGCGGTCGCGGAGGTGCGCGAGGCGGCCGACTTCTGCCGCTACTACGCCGCCCGCGCGCGGCATGACTTCGAGGAACCTCTCGAACTCAGGGGCTACACCGGCGAGTCCAACCACCTGATGCTCAAGGGGCGCGGCACCTTCGTCTGCATCAGCCCGTGGAACTTCCCGCTCGCCATCTTCACCGGCCAGGTCAGCGCGGCGCTCGCCGCCGGCAACGCGGTGATCGCCAAGCCGGCGGGGCCGACGCCCTTGATCGCGGCCTTCGCCGTCAGGCTGTTGCACGAGGCCGGGGTTCCGGGCGAGGTCCTCCACCTCCTTCCGGGCGGCGGCGGGACGGTGGGCGCACACCTCGTCGGCGACGCGCGGATCGCGGGCGTCGCCTTCACCGGCTCGACGGAGACGGCGCGCCTCATCAACCGCGCGCTCGCCGAGCGCGACGGCCCGATCGTGCCCTTGATCGCCGAGACCGGCGGCCAGAACGCGATGATCGTCGACTCGACGGCGCTTCCTGAGCAGGTCGTCCAGGACGTGCTCTCCTCTGCCTTCGGGAGCGCCGGGCAGCGGTGTTCCGCGCTCCGCGTCCTGTTCGTCCAAGGGGACGTGGCGCCCAAGATGCTCGACATGCTCGCCGGCGCCATGGCGGAGCTTAAGGTCGGCGACCCGGGGCTCATGTCGACCGACGTGGGCCCCGTGATCGACGCGCAAGCCAAGGCGGCGCTCGAGACGCACGCGAGGCGCATCGAGAAGGAGGGGAGGCTGATCGCAAGGGTGCCGCTTGGCCCCGAGGCCGAGCACGGCACTTTCTTCGCCCCACGCGCCTTCGAGATCGACGACATCGGCACGCTCGAGGGCGAGGTGTTCGGCCCCATCCTCCACGTCGTGAGGTACTCGGCCGACAGGCTTGACGCGGTGATCGAGGCGATCAACCGCACCGGCTATGGCCTTACCCTCGGCATCCACAGTCGTATCGACTCTGTGGCGCGCTACATCCAGAGCCGCGCCCGGGTGGGGAACACCTATGTCAACCGCAACATGGTCGGCTCCGTGGTCGGCGTGCAGCCATTCGGCGGCGAGGGTCTCTCGGGGACCGGGCCGAAGGCCGGCGGCCCCCGCTACCTCCACCGCTTCGCGACCGAGCGCACCTTCACGGTCGACACCACCGCCGCCGGCGGCAAC
>JBHICW010000142.1:0-5078 GCA_046759785.1 Alphaproteobacteria bacterium | reverse complement strand
GCGGAGGAGCCTTGCCGGGACGCATAGCGGCCGTCACCTTCGATGTGTGGGACACGATCCTTCGTGACGAGACCGACGAGCCCAAGCGCCGGGCCCAGGGCTTCTCGAGCAAGCCGGAGGAGCGGCGCCACCTCGTCTTTGAGGCGCTTCGCCGCCACGACCCGGTCGCGCGGGAGGTTGTTGACGCGGCCTACGAGGTCGTCGATGCGGCGTTCGACAAGATGTGGAAGGAGCACTACGTCACCTGGCCGATCGGCCAGCGGCTGGCCGTCCTCCTCAAGGGCCTTGGACGCCGGTTGCCCGAGGACGACATGGACGAGCTTATTAGGCGGCACGAGGAGATGGAACTCGTCGTGCGTCCCGACTACATCGATGGCGTTCGCGAGGCTCTGGCGGAGCTGTCGAAGCGTTACAAACTGTTCGTCGTCTCCGACACGATCTTCACGCCCGGGCGGGTGGTCCGCCGCCTCCTCGAGAGCTACGACCTCGCCCGCTGCTTCAGCGGCTTCGCGTTCTCGGACGAGGTCGGCCGGTCCAAGCCCCACCGCCGCATGTTCGAGACGGCGTCCCGGGCGCTGGCCGTTCCCTTCGAGCGGATGGTCCACGTGGGCGACCGCGAGAAAAACGACGTCGAGGGCCCCAAGGCGCTGGGGATGAGGGTGGTCCTCTTCACGGGCGTCCGCCCGGTCCCTGAGAGCGGGACCAAGGCCGACGCGGTGTGTCAGCGCCATGCCGATCTCCCGGCGACCGTCGACGGCTTGGCGAGCTGAGGTAGGTCCTCGCCCAAGGAGGCTCTGATGTCCGGCGAGCCACGGTTCCTGATCGTCGACGGCTATCCAAAGGCAGGCCGGGACGAGCTCGAGGCCGGCGGTGCCTCGCGCGCCGGCGACCTCTACGCGCGGATGCTCCGTCGCTTCGTCCCCAACGCCGCCTCTGACATCTTGTTCCCGGCCGACCCCGACGCGGAGCTCCCTCAGGGGGCGGGGCTCGAGCACTACGACGGGGTCGCGTGGACCGGCTCGAACCTGACCATTTACGACGCCGACCCCCGGGTCCGGCGGCAGATCGATCTGGGGCGAGAGATCTTTCGCAGGGGCATCCCAAGCTTCGGGAGCTGTTGGGCCGTCCAGATGGCCGTCGTCGCCGCCGGCGGCGTCGTCAGCGCAAACCCCAGGGGGCGCGAGATGGGCATCGCGCGGAAGATCGCGCTCACCCCGGAAGGGCGGGCCCACCCCATGTACACGGGCAAGCCATCGGTGTTCGACGCCTTCATCAGCCACATCGACGAGGTGACCCACCTGCCGGCCGGCGGCCTCCTGCTCGCGTCCAACCCGTTCACCCGGGTGCAGGCCGTGTCCGTGGCCCACGGGCGAGGCAGCTTCTGGGCGCTCCAGTACCACCCGGAGTACGACCTCCACGAGATGGCGCGGCTCATCTTCTGCCGTCTGGAGAAGTTGATCGAGCTCGGCTTCTTCCGCGACCGCGCGCGGGGGCTGGACTACATCGACAAGCTCGAGACGCTTCACCGCGAGCCCGACCGCTTCGACCTCGCCTGGGCGCTCGGCATCGACGCCGACGTGATGCGCGAGGAGGTTCGCCAGGTCGAGGTGGGAAACTGGATCGCGCTGCAGGTGCTGCCGGCGATGCGCCGGTAGAGGCGAGAGCCGGCCCCATGCGAGCGGCGTGGACTGTTGCCGTCCTGGCGCTGGTAGGCCCGGCCTGGAGCGCCGAGCACCAGCCCGTCGGTGCGCGTTTCCACATCACGGTCGCGGATCTTCCGCCGCCCGGGGCGACCCCCAGCGTGAGCAACGGCCCGGTGGCCATCGCCCGCCCCGCCGGGGCGACGCTCCAGGTTCCCGAGGGCTTCCGCGTCAACCTCTTTGCCGACGGGCTCGAGCATCCGCGCTCCATGGTGGTGGCTGAGAACGGAGACGTCTTTCTCGCCGAGTCCAGCGCCCACCGGGTCACCTTGCTGCGGGACGAGGATGGCGACGGTCGGGCCGACCTCGTCACGCTCTTTACGGAAGGGCTTCGCCACCCGCACGGGCTGGCCATCGCCGGCGGCTACCTCTACGTTGCGGATACGCGGGCCGTCTGGCGCTTCCCTTACCGGGCGGGCCAGGTCCGCGCCACCGGGCCGCCGCAAAGGGTGACGCCGCGGGGCGCGCTCGGGACGGCGAGAGGCCACTGGACCCGCAACCTCGCGTTCAGTCCGGACGGCCGTCGCTTCTTCGTCGCGATCGGCTCTCAGAGCAACCTGGAGGAAGAGCCTGAGCCTCACGCCACGGTCCAGGTCTTCAACGCCGACGGGAGCGGTGGGCGGACGTTCGCGGCGGGGCTCCGCAATCCCGTCGGCATCGCCTTTTACCCCGACTCGCAATTTCTCTACGTCGTCGTGAACGAACGCGACCGTTTGGGCGACGACCTGCCACCCGATTATCTCACCCGGATCGAGGACGGGGACTTCTTCGGCTGGCCCTACGCCTATCTCGGTCCCAACCCGGATCCCGACTTCGGCCATCGGCGCCCCGATCTCGTCGCCCGGACCAAGGTGCCGGATGTGCTTTTCCAGGCCCATTCGACTCCGATCGGCCTCGTTTTCTATGACGCGGAGCAGTTCCCTGAGGCGTATCGCGGCGACGCGTTCGTGGCCCTGCGAGGCTCATGGAACCGGAGCCGGCCGACGGGCTATAAGGTCGTGCGGGTGCCCTTCCGGGACGGTCGTCCTCTGGGCACCTATGAGAACTTCGCCACCGGCTTCTGGCACGCGGGCACCAAGCGTGCCTGGGTGTGGGGCCGGCCAGCCGGGCTCGCGGTGGCGGCCGACGGCAGCTTGCTCGTCGCCGATGACACCGGCGGTGCCGTCTGGCGGATCAGCTACCGTCGCTAGACGCAGCCCGACGCGGCCTTCCCCTGCCCGGGCCCACCTCTCTCCGCCGCGGCGAGGCCCGGTTCTTGCTCGATGTTCGGGTTGGACGGGGGCCCGCCTGGCCCCAAGCGAGAGTGGTCGCCGCCAGCTCATCAGGGTCGACGGGCTCGGTGAAGACGTCGTCGAAGCCGGCGGAAGCGGTTTCGGCGGAGCCGGCCTCGTCGATGTCGGCCGGCGAGTGCGACGAGCGGCACCCGGCCCGCTGGACGCGGGCGGCGGTTTGCCTTCATAGTAGCGCAATGCCGCCGAAGCCCCGCGCGAAGGGTCCGACCATCCCCAAGGTGCCGGAAGGCGACACCCGGGAGCGGCTGGTCTGCGAGGACTGCGGGTTCGTCCTCTACCGCAATCCGCTCGTCGTCGTGGGCGCGGTGTGCCGCTGGCAGGACGAGGTCCTGCTGTGCCGGCGCGCCATCGACCCGCAGCGCGGGCTGTGGACGATTCCCGCGGGCTACCTCGAGCTCAACGAAACGACGGCCGAGGGGGCCGCGCGGGAGGCCATGGAGGAGGCACAGGCGCGGGTCGAGGTGGGGCCGATCCTTGCCGTGTACAGCATCCCGCGCATCAGCCAGGTCCAGGTCATCTACGCCGCTACCCTGGTCTCGCCCGAGGTCGCTCCGGGCGTGGAGACGCTCGAGGTGAAGCTCACGAGGTGGGACGACATTCCCTGGGATGAACTTGCCTTCCCTTCGGTCCACTGGGCGCTGCGCCACCACCGCGAGATGCGCACCACCGGCGACATCACCGCCCGCACCAACCCGCCCGGCGAGACAGGGGATTTCTGGGGCGTCGGGAGGCCCTGGGGCCGGCGACTCGAGGGCTGATCGGCGTCCCAGCGCGCGGGCCGCTTCGCGGTCCCATGCGGAGCGCGGCCGTGGCGGCCGCTCCGTCGAGCGCGGTCAGAGTGAGCGGGCGGGGGCGACGCCGATCATGCTGTCGCGGGTGACGAGCGCGCTAAGCTCCTCGTCGCTCCAGCCCTCGGTGCCCTTGGGCCGCATCGGGAGCACGAGGTAGCGCAATTCGGCGGTCGAGTCGTGGACGCGCACCGTTACACCGGGCGCAAGCTCGGTGCCGAACTCGGCCAGGACGGCCCGCGGGTCGCGCACCGCGCGGGCGCGGTAGGCCTTGCTCTTGTACCAGTCGGGCGGAAGCCCCAGCACCATCCTGGGGTAACAGGAGCATAGCGTGCAGACGACGAGGTTGTGCACCTCCGGCGTGTTCTCGACGACGACCAGCCTGGTGGGCGCCACCTCGATGCCGACCTCGCGCGCGGCGGCGCTGCCGTCCTCGAGGAGGCGCGCCTTGTAAGCCGGGTCGGTCCAGGCGCGGGCGACGATCTTGGCGCCGAGGGCGGGGCCGCGGGCGTCCATGGCCTCGATCGCCCGCCTAAGCTCGTCCGCCGTGAACACACCCTTCTCGATCAAGAGCTCGCGGACCGCCGATTCCAACAGCTCGGAATACGTGGGGGGCCGGTCGTCGGCCCGGCCGGGCTCAGGCGTGTGAGAACCGTGGACCATTGCGTTTCTCCCTCACTCAAGGTCGGCGCGCGGGCTCCAGCCAGTGCTGGTAGATTTCGACGTCGACGGTGTCTTGGGCCGGCCCGGCGTAGTCCGGCCAGACCTCGTTCTGGGGAAAGCGGACCCGGTAGAGCGGCTGCTTCGGCAGGCCGGAGCCGCCGTACGCCAGCGTCTCGGGGTTCCGGAACGCGCCGCAGACGCGCTCGATCACGCCCGACTTGCCGCGAATGTAGAACGGTGCCCGCACGTGGCCCGGCGGGTGGCGGTCGTGCACGCGGACGCGGTCGCCGGGGGCGAATCGGCCCTTCATGGGGGAGTCTCGGCGCGCCCCTTGATCTCGGCGATCCGCTTGTCGATCTCGTCGCAGGTCAGCACCCCCTTCTCGACCAGGATGTTGGTGATCGCGGCGATCCAGCGCTCGTAGTAGCCGAGTTCGTTGTACGCCTGTTCGCCCAGCGACTCGATGCCGCGCCTGAGCTCGTCGACGCCGATCAGCCGCCGTTTATCACCCGCGAGCAGCGTCAATATCGAGTCGACGCGCTTCTCGGAAAGAGTCAGCTCGTGCTGCGATCTGTCGATCGGCCCGGCCTTGAGGCCGCCGACGTCGTGATAGCCGCGCATCGCCCCTCGTGCCA
>JBHICW010000141.1:0-5207 GCA_046759785.1 Alphaproteobacteria bacterium | reverse complement strand
CGCAGCGGGCGACGATCACCGGACCGGCCAGCCTGAGGGTGCGGAGGACGTGCTGGCTGAGCGGCAGGGGAAACTCGGCGGGCGCCGGTCGCGCCGGCCTCCGGGGAACGGCCATGGCGCGGCGACACTACCTCACCCGCGGCGACCGGGAAACCTCCGGACGCTCTCCCTGGGGCGCGCAGGCGGCTGGCCGCCGGGGGCGCGCGGCGTCTGCCTCGGCTCGCGCAGGCGCTAGATCCGAACGCCCTTGAGGAAGTCGTCCGTTTCCGTCTGGGCGAGGCGGTTCGTGAAGTTGGTAAGCGTTGAGACGGCGATCTCGCCCACCACCTCCAGCATCTCCCTTTGGGTGAGACCCTGGGCCTGAAACTCCTCGAACTCTCTGTCGCTGAGCTTGCCCTTCGTCGCCATGACGCGCCGCACCAGCCGCTGGATCAGCCGCCCCCGAGGATCGCTCACAAGCCGCCCGGACAGCACGTCCTTGATGCGGTCGTCGGGCAGTCCATGCTCGCGGGCCACCATGATGTGGGCGGGCTTGCAGTAGTGGCAGTCGTTCGTGACGGCCATCTCGAGAGCGATCACCTCGCGGTCGGCGCGACGGAGGCTCGTCTTTTGGAGACCGTCCCAAAACGCTCCAAAGGCGTCGGCGAGCGCCGGTGCGTTGGCCAGAACCCTGGCGAGATTCCAGTCGCCCTGCCAGAGCTCCTTGAACCGGCTGAGCGTCGCGCCGGCCTCAGGGTTCGCCGTGTCGTCGTTGACGAGTGGAATTCGCGGCATGATCTCCCCCTTTTGCCTTGCAAGACGGCTCTCATCGTGCGGCGATCCGCCTCCTGTTTCCTTTAGCCGAGTCTTCTCATAAACTTGCCTTCATATGGACAGTTGCCACCAGCTAGAAATTGCACTTCATTTTGTCTGAAGTTGAACTTACATATCATAGGGCCGGCGAACCCAAATAATCCTTTCAGTTCGATTTTAAGAGTGCTGTCATCAATGATTTCATAGCTGCCGGATATTTTGGCGAGCGGCGACTCGATGACGACGGTGCCATCTTTGAAAAACTCCAACGTATCGACGTCGTTGACAACCTTCCACTGTCCAATGAAATTTGGCGACTCTGAACAGCTCACGAGTGTCAAGGCCAGGAAAAGCAAGATGGTGCGAGCCATCGGCTGCCTCCTTGGTCGTCAGGACTACCAGCGCGTCGGCGTTCGCGTCCTTTCGGCGGCTCATCGCGGCGCGGCGGTGAGACACGCGGCCAGCTCGTCGAGAAACCGGCCCACCTCGTCGGGGTTCCGCAGCCGGTAGCGGGCCCGGGTGGGGCGCTGCGCCTCCGCCACCAGAACGCCCACCCCTCGCTCCCGCAACACGGCGAAGGCGTCCTCGTCGGTGCTGTCGTCGCCGACATAGAAGGGAACGACGTCGTCGCCCTCAAGACCCCAGGCGTCCATCAGCCAAAGCACGGCACTCCCCTTGTTCCAGTCGGTGCCCGGCATGAGCTCGAAGACCTTCTTGCCGCAGATCTTGCGGAGCTTCGGGTGGTCATCGACCACTGCGTCGACGGCCCGCTCGAGCGCCGGGACCTCGCGTTCGGCGACGAGGCGGTAGTGCACGGCGAGCGAGAACCTCTTGCGTTCGAGCCGGATGCCGGCCATCGTCCCCACCGCTTGCGCGAGCCGCCGAAAGGCGCTTTCGAGGGCGGGAAGAACGGCCTCTCCTGCCTCATGCCGAAGGGCCGTTGCGTCGGGTCCGGCGATGTCGAGACCGTGGCTCCCCGCATAGACGAGCCCGTCGATCCCGACGAGCCCGGCCACGTCCTCACGGTCGCGCCCGCTGATGACGGCGGTGGTCGCGACCGCGGCGAGTCGGCGGACCACCGTCCGCATTTCCTCGGACAGGACGGCGAGCTCTGGCCGCGGGGCGATCGGGGCCAGCGTTCCGTCATAGTCAAGGAAGACGGCGGTCTGCCTTCCCGAGAGGCGCTCCGCGATGTCGTCGAACCGTCTGAGAGCCGACGGCAGAGCACGGCCGCCCCGGCGGACGACGGCGCTGGCGTTGGTGGAGCTGATGTCCTCGGGGTCGCAGACCACGATGTCGGCGCCCTTCTCGCACAGCCTCGCGGCGTTGTCGACCCTGGCGTCCGCCCTCGACGGTGATGTCAGGGGGCGCCGGCCGTGGCATAAGGGCGGGACCCAAAGCGCGGTCCGGTCGGCCGCGTCGCTTCCGTTCTACTGTCTGCTGGAGGGAGGAAGGAACCATGACCGTCGTTCTCACCACCCGCTCCGACATCACGCTCGAGACCTTCCGCCGAGTCGCTTGGGAGGGCGAAGACGTCCGCATCGGCCCGGCGGCCCTGGAGCGGATGGCAGCCTGCCGCCGCTCGTTCCTGGCGCTCCTGGAGAGCGACCCGGACATCACGATCTACGGGGTCACGACGGGCTACGGGCAGCACGCCAAGATCAAACTGACGCCGGAGCAACGTGAGCGCCAGGCGCGTCGGCCACTGGGGGCGGCGGCAACCTCGTTCGGCGAACCCCTGCCGGAGCGGGTGACCCGCGGCATCGTGCTCGCCCGGCTGGCGAACTATGTCGACGGCCACGCCGCCGTCAGCCCTGAGCTCGCCGAAGCCGTGGCGGACATGCTGGCCGGGGGGCCGCTGCCCCGGGTTCCAGCCTTGGGCAACGGCGGCGCCGGCGAGATCCTGCCGCTCTCTCACCTTTTCAGCAGGCTTGCCGAGGGGTTCGAGCTGGGTGCGAAGGGGGGTGTAGCGCTGGTCAACGGCTCGCCCTGCGCCGCCGCGCTGATTGCCGACGCGGCGCTGGCGGGGCGCCGGCGCCTCGACCTGGCGCATCATGTCTTCGCCTTGTCGGTCGAGGCCTTCAAGACGCCGCTCGAGCACTTTGAGGCGGCCCTCGAGACCCTTTGGGGCGACGAGTACGAGGCGGCGGCGCTCCGGAGCCTAAGGGCCTTCCTCGAAGGGGCGGGGGGCGGCCGGCGATCGTACCAGGCGCCGGTGAGCTTCCGTATCCTCCCCCGCGTCTTCGGACAGGTGCACCGGACGCTCGCCGCGGCCGAGCGGGCGGCGGGCGTCTCTCTCGCCTCGGTCTCGGACAACCCCGTGTACCTGCCGCCGGACGAGGCGCACCCGCACGGCCGCTGCGTGAGCAACGGCGGCTTCCACAACGCCCAGGCCTACCCGGCCCTGGACGGGCTCGCCGCCGCCTGGGCCGACCTGTGCCTGCTTGCCGACCGCCACACCACGAAGATGCTCGACGGAGCCGTATCCGGCCTGCCGAACCAGCTCCTCGTCGGCGACAGCGACGCTTACATGGGTTGCGTGCCGATGGCCCAGGTGGGTTACGGCGAGCAGGCCCGCCACGCGGCCCAGCGCACCTTCCTCCCGGGAAGCGAGAGCGGCGGCTTCGGCCAGAATGACGTCTCCCCGCCCACCTTCCTCGCCTGGCGCAAGGAGCGGGAGGCGGGCGAGTGCCTCGACGCCGCGCTCGCCATGCTCGCCGCGGTCGCCTCGCAGGCGCTGCACGTGACGGAACGGGACACGCCACCACGCTTGAAGGGCCTTCTCGACGAGGTGCGCGGCGTCTTTCCACCGCCGGTGGACCGCTCGCCCTTCCTGGGTCGGGACTGCGAGCGGCTGGCGAAGGCTTTCACGGACCGCGTCTTCACCCCGGCCGGCTCGGCGTCGTGGGGCTCCGGCGGCGCCACAGGGCGACCAGCCGCTCGCGCCGGCGCCTGAGCCAGGGGACGTCCGCCGGCAGGAGGAGGACGCCAAGCGGCAGCATCAGAACCCGAGGAGGGGCACGAGTCCGAGCCGTCCGCCGACGACCAGCAGGACACCGGCGGCGATTCGGACCCACGTGAGGAGCCGGTCAAGCCGGTTCCAGAACTCTTGCCCGCGCATGAGGCGGGCAGCATAGTGCCTCGCCCCCGTTGATGAAATCGTGTCGGCGCGTCACAATCCGGGCGCGTAACGGGGACCACAAGCGAAAGGGGTGACACAATCATCATGCCAGTTCACCGCTTGCCGAGGGGGGACCGGGACCCGCCACTGCTGGAGAAATGGGGGCCGCCGGGGCGCGTGATCGCCGGCGATCCCGTCCAGTCCGGGCGCAACTACTACGCGGACGCCACCGGCCAGTTCAGCACCGGGATTTGGGAGTGCACGCCGGGAAAGTGGCGTGTCGACTATACCGAGGACGAGTTCTCCCACCTGCTCGTCGGCAAGGTGGTCTTCGCCGACGCCCACGGCGCGTCCGAAAGCTTCGTTGCCGGCGACAGCTACGTGATCCCGGCCGGTTTCCGGGGCACCTGCGAGGTCGTGGAGACGGCGCGGAAGATTTACGCCGTGCACGAGACCAGAGCGGCTTAAGGCGTAACGCAGGCGTGTGGGGGCGCGAGGGCCCGTCCGCGCCTTTTCGAGGTGGCGGGGGCGCTGGGCCGACCAAGGGGAGGACACGACCGGGGCCGCGCCACGGCCCTCGAGCGCCGGCGTGAACAACGTTAACGCGGCGTGTCCTGGCGCGCTGCCGGCCGGACCGCAGACGCGGCCCGGCCTCACTCGGCTGCGGGACGTCACCCTTGATCGCCACTGTACGGCTGCCTTATGCTCGCCCGAGAAGGCGGCGTTCCCGACCGGGGACCGGTTGCCTCGGGGGGCGCCTCGAGCGGCCCGGCCGCAGCGGCCGAGCGATGAGGGAGAGCCGCATGAGCTTGTCCGCCGGGGCGCGGCCCCGTCTCCTTGAACCGGGTCTTCCCCGCCTTGATCCGGGGCTGGAGCGGTACCGCGTACGCGGGGGCGGCTCGGCGGTGATCGCGCTGGCGGCGGGAGACCGGATCACGATCACCGACGTCGAGGGCCGCCAACGCGCTGAGCTCCTCGTCTTCAGCCCCGAGGGGCGGGAGGACGCGGCGGCGCTTGGCCTCAAGGCTGACGGACCAGCGGAGGGCCTGAAGGCGGGCGGCGCGGGCGCGGCGGCGCTGGAGGGGCGGCTCAAGGCGCGCGGCATTCATCTCGAGACGGCCCGCGCGGTTCACCTTTTCGGCCTCGAGTCGCGGGCCGGCGACGAGGTCAACCTTGCCGTCGAGCGCGACGCGGTCTGCGTGGTCGCCGCGCTCGGCGGGCCCATGCGCGTGGACGAGCAGGACCCGCCGACCGACCTCTCCGTGGTGGTGAAGCGAGCAAAGGTGGAGCCCTC
>JBHICW010000140.1:0-5215 GCA_046759785.1 Alphaproteobacteria bacterium | reverse complement strand
CCGGCCAGAACACCGGGCTGACGGCCGGACGTGCAGGTGTCGCGCGATCCCATGGAACTAAGAGTAGGAAACCGCAGCGACGCCACAAGATGCGCTGAGGTCCGTCCGGCGCAGCCGCAAACCTTCAGCTTCGTAAATGGCTTGCCGCGAACCGAAACCCCACCGCTTCGCGAGCGCAGTTCCCGCCGGCAACGCCGGCCCTTGCCCGCGACCTCCCTCGCTTGCTTCGCCTCTATCTTGCCACGCTCAGGGTCGCATGAAAAGCCCGCTTGGAAGCGGCCAGGCGAGCAGCACCCCGAGCTTTCGACGTGGCCTCGCGCGCAGCCCGGTATCCCTCGGTCGCGAGGCGCGTTGGCGACGCTCCGCGACGACCAGCTTTTGGCCGAAACCTCGATCGTCTCGGGCTACGTCCAGCAGACCCGGGATGACACGGCGCCGTGGGGCTTCGCCGGGGGCGGGCCGGGCGGCAAGCCCGCCTTCCTCTTGAGCCACGCAACCAACCGGGAAGAGGTACTGCCAAGCAAGGTTGTCCGGCGCAAGCTCGAAAGGGGTGAGGCGTTGCGCCTCGTGGGCGCGGGGGCGGCGGTGTCAAGGGCGCCGGTCGGCGGTTCCTTTCCACCGAAACGGGCAGTCAGGGACAAGGCCGCCCGCCGGCCGAGCTGTACGTCCGGCGCGCCCTTCCGTTCCCGGCCAGCGGGGTTTGGATAAGCGGAAAAACGAAAGGGTGGAGCGCCTCTCTGCCCGACGCTCCACCCATCTGTGTCATTTGCCCGGCACCGGCCGAACGAGCCGGGTGCGGTCTCTTCAAGCGGCCTTCTTGCCCTCGATCGTCTTCCGCGTCGAGGCCGGCTCGGCCTCGATGGGAACCTTCCGCGGCTTCATCGACTCGGGAAGCTCGCGGACGAGATCGATATGCAACAGACCGTTCGAAAGCGTCGCGCCCACCACGTGGACATGGTCCGCCAGGCTGAACTTGCGCTCGAAAGCGCGCGTCGCGATGCCGCGGTACAGGTAAGCGGCCTTCCTCGGCTCGTCGGCCAGCTTGCCAACCACGACCAGATGATCGTCCTTGGCAGTCACCGACAGGTCATCCTCGCCGAACCCGGCCACCGCCATGGTGATCCGGTACCGATCCTCGCCCACCTTCTCGATGTTGTAAGGCGGGTAGCTGAACGCACTTTCATCGGCGCCAAATGCAGCCTCGAACAGGCTGTTCAGCCGGTCAAAGCCGACGGTGGAGCGAAAGAGGGGGGTGAGATCATAAGCACGCATGGCTCATATCCTCCTATCGAAGCAACATGAAACCGGTGTCCACCACAAGGGTCGGACGTTTTCCTCGCCGGACCTGCAGGCAGCATCCGGCGTCTTTCCATTTAGGGGCCCCGCGCCACGGTTCAAGACCCCCGAGAGACGAGGAAACGCGCGAGGCCCGGGCCCCTGTCCCGCATGCTGAGGTGTCGGTCCGACGGCCAAGGCCCGCCTTACCACGGCCCGTCGCGAACGGGCGGGCTCCTCCCGCGTTCGTCGTCGCGGACGGGGCGCTCGCTATGAGACGAGGTCAGTGAAGAGAGAGGACCAGGCCCGCATCGCCGACGTCCTCACCGACCTGCGGAAGACCCCGGACGCCGCGCTTACCGCCGCGTGACCCCGCTTCGCCTCGCCCTCGGCTCGAAGGCCCGGACGGATGCCTCGGCCCCGGTTGGGTGAAAGGCCCACAGGCCTTGGTCGCGGAGGCAGCGGAGCGGGGTCTACGCCCGTAAGAGCTTCAGCCACTCGGCCTCGCTCACGACCTTGACCCCCAGCGCCCTGGCTGTTTCGGCCTTGGAGCCCGCCTCGGCCCCGATGACGACGAAATCGGTCTTGGACGAGACGGAGCCCGCCACCTTGGCGCCGAGCGCCTCGGCCCGCGCCTTCGCCTCGCTACGAGTCATGGTGTCTAAGGTTCCCGTGAAGACGACGGTCTTGCCGGCAAGCGGCGAAACCGCCTCGGGCGCCGCGAAGTCGCTGACGCGCACCTCGCTCGCCAGGTCCTCCAGCGCCTCCCGGTTGTGCGGCTCGGCGAAGAAGTTGAGGATGTCGTCGGCCACCTTCGGTCCGATCGTGTCGATGGCGCTGAGTTCGGCGTAAGCGGGGCTTGTGCGATCCTGCGCCTCCATCATCGCGCTCACCCAGGCCTCGAGCGAGCCGTAGTTCTTGGCCAAGAGCCGCGCGGTCGCCTGACCGACCTGGCGAATTCCCAAGGCATAGATGAACCGTTCGAGCGGGATCTCCCGTCGGGCCTCGATCGCGGCGAAGAGATTGCCTGCGGAGACCTCGCCCCAGCCTTCCCGATCCTTGAGCCTGGGCCCCCTCCTGCCGTCCTCGGCCCGAAGCCGGAAGAGATCCCCAGGCGTGCGAATAAGCCCGTCCTCCCAGAACGCGGCGCTCTGTTTCTCGCCCAGCCCCTCGATATCGAAGGCGTCGCGCGAGACGAAGTGCCGGAGCCGCTCCACCGCCTGGGCCGGGCAGACCAGCCCGCCCGTGCACCGGCGAACCGCCTCGCCCTCCTCGCGCACGGCGCGGCTGCCGCAGGCGGGGCAGGTAGTGGGAAAGTCGAACGGCCGCGACCCCTTGGGCCGCCGCGAGTGCTCCACCGCCACCACCTGGGGAATCACGTCGCCGGCGCGCTGGACGACGACGGCATCGCCCTCGCGGATGTCCTTGCGCCGGATCTCGTCCTCGTTGTGAAGCGTCGCTCGGGAGACCATCGCCCCGCCGACGTTAACCGGCTCGAGCTCGGCAACCGGCGTAAGCGCACCGGTGCGCCCCACCTGCACCGCAATGCGCGTGAGCACGGTGCGCGCCTGCTCCGCCGGGAACTTGTACGCGAGCGCCCAGCGCGGCGCCCGGCTCACCGTGCCCAGCCGTTCCTGCCAGTCCAGCCGGTTCACCTTGTAGACGACGCCGTCGATGTCGTAGCCGAGCTCCACACGCCCGCGGGCGATGTCCTCGTAGAGCGCCAGGGCCTCCTGCTCGCCGTCGCACGGCCGAGTCGATGGATTCACCCGAAACCCCAAGCGCTTCAGCCGCATGAGTGCGTCCCAGTGGGTTCCCTCGAACGGCGGCGTGACCTCGCCCCAGGCGTAGGCGAAGAAGTGGAGGCGCCGCTTCGCGGTGATTCGGCTGTCCAGCTGCCTGAGGCTCCCCGCGGCGGCGTTGCGGGGGTTGGCGAAGAGCGACTCGCCGGCCGCCTCGCGCTCGGCATTGAGAGCGGCGAAGTCGGCATGCGTCATGTACGCCTCGCCACGTACCTCCAGCACCTTCGGTACATCTTCCGCCGCCAATCTCAGCGGAACGTCACGAACGGTCCTGAGGTTCGCGGTGACGTCCTCCCCCACCTGACCGTCGCCGCGGGTGGCGCCGAGAACGAAGCGGCCGCTCTCATAGCGAGCAGACGCGGAGAGCCCGTCGATCTTGGGCTCTGCCACGACCTCCACCGGCGCGTCGGGCTCAAGCCCAAGGAAGCGCCGGACCCGCTGGAAGAACTCGCGCACCTCTTGCGCCTCGAGCGCGTTGTCCAGCGAGAGCATGGGCCGGCTGTGGGTGACCTTGGCGAACGCCTCCACCGGGGGCGCACCCACCCGGTGGGACGGGCTGTCGGCGCGGACGAGGTCGGGAAAGCGGCTCTCGATCGCCGCGTTGCGCCGCCTGAGCGCATCGTACTCGGCGTCGCCGATCACCGGCGCCGCGTCCTGATAGTAGAGGCGGTCGTGCTCGGCGATCTCCTTGGCGAGGCGGGCAAGCTCGGCGGACGCGTCCTCGCGCGTCAGCTCCTCGACCGGCTTGTCCTTCACGGCGCCCCGGTCCGCCAGCCCGCGCCCTAAAAGATCGCGCTCCACACGCGGCTGATCCAGGAACGCTCGTCTTCCTGCGGCGCGAGACCCTGACCATTAAGGAGAGCGTAGCTGTCCCGGTACCACTCGCTGCCGGGGAAGTTATAGCCCAAGACCGCCGCCGTCGCCTGCGCCTCGTCGGCAACGCCCAGGGCAAGATAGATCTCGGTCAGCCGATGAAGCGCCTCGGCGACGTGGGTCGTCGTCTGATATTTCTCGACGACGGTCCGGAACCGGTTCATGGCGGCGAGATAGCGGCCCCGCTTCAAATAGAACCGGCCGATCGCCATCTCCTTCCCGGCGAGATGGTCCCGCGCGAGGTCGATCTTGAGCTTGGCGTCGCGCGCGTACACGCTTTCGGGAAAGCGGCGGACTACCTCCTCCAACGCCTCAAAGGCGAACTCCGTCATCTTTTGGTCCCGGTGGACATCGGAGATCCGCTCGTAATAGCAGAGGGCGACAAGGTAATAGGCATAGGCCACGCTCGGGTGGCCCGGGTGAAGGCCGATGAACCGCTTGGCGGCGAAGATCGCCTCGTCATAGGCGTTGTACCGGTAGTGGGCGAAGGCCGCCATCAGCTGCGCCCGCGTCGCCCAGAGCGAGTAAGGGTGCTGGCGCTCCACCTCGTCAAAGGCCGCGGCCGCGAGCGCGTTGTTTCCGGTGAGCAGCAGGTCTAACGCCTCGTTGTAGAGCCCCTCCACGGGCCGCTCCACATAGGTATCTTCAGGCGCGCCACCGCAGGCTGCGAGCAAGAGCGCAAGACACCCGGCCACCACGGCGCGCGCCGCGGCCAAACGTTGGGCCGCACCGGCGGGCTTGGGAACGCTTGGGCTCTGCATGCTCTCTCCGATCGCGGCGCGTGCGAAGCCGGGCGGGGGCAAACCCGCGGCTACTATAGCACCCCGCTCCCCCTTCGCACAGTCCCCGTGCCCTGTTCGGGCCGCCGGGGCGGACCGGCGGCAGCAGCCGACGCGCTGCGCTGGAGCCGGCGGCCGCGTCCTGCACGCGCGTCCTGCTCGGCCTCTTCACCCATGAGGACCGCACCCAGGGAACAAGCCTCTTCGCTGTCGACCCACTATCCGAGAATCCCCACGCTGCCGTGTTGCAGGTATAGCCTGGTCTGCGCTAAGGTGCAGCCCGGGGAGGAGAGGCTATAGCCGCCTCCAAAGGATTCATGGCCGGCGCCGCATCTTCAACTGGGGCCGATGTCGTGGTCAGGCTTCGGTGACCGCCGGCGTCGTCATGTACGGCGGCAACCTTGCGGTCGCAACCTCGTCTTGGGTGGCCCATGCGATGGTGACCCATTACAACGATGGCTGCGCTCTGCCCGGTGCCGAGCGAAC
>JBHICW010000139.1:0-5270 GCA_046759785.1 Alphaproteobacteria bacterium | reverse complement strand
GCGCGCCGTCAAGCGCGCCGGACTTTGCCGCGGCGGCCGAGGAGGTGGTAGGGCGCCACCGAACCCTGGGCGATCACCCTGTGCACGGATTTCCTAAGGATGCCGCCTTGCCAGCCCTCGATTGGGCTCACGATGGCGTCCACCGCTGCCGAGCCCGCGGTCGCCTCCGGCCTCTACCGGGTCTATTAGCGTCCCGCCCTTCGGCCGATTATCGGCGGCCAGGGGCTAGGTCGAGGCAACCCTCGCCACGAGGAAAGACAGCGAGGTCAGGCCTCGTCCCGCACCCTAGTAAGCGACGGCTTCGGGGTCCAGGCTGCGCCACAGGTACCACACGGCGACCGACCGCCAGGGTCGCCACGGATGGGCGATCGCCCTCATCTCGGCGGTCGTGATCGGCCGGTTCGCGCGGTAGTGAAGCGCCATGGCCTTCTTGAGCCCGATGTCGTCAAGCGGCAGCACGTCCGGCCTGAGCAAGTTGAAGATGAGGAACATCTCGGCGGTCCAGCGGCCGACGCCCTTGATCCTCAGAAGCTCCTGGATCACCGCTTCGTCGTCGACTCCAGCCCAGCGGGCAGGGCGGATCGAGCCGTCCAGGAACCGATCGGCAAGGGCTGTGAGATAGGCCGCCTTGCGGCGCGAGAGCCCACACAGAGAGAGCGCCTCCTCGCCGGCCCGGACCACCGTTTCGGGACCCACCGGGCCGATCGCCGTTTCAAGCTTGTGCCACAGCCGACCCGCGGCCTTGACCGAGATCTGCTGGCCTACGATGGCTCGCGCGAGCGTCCCGAACGGATCGTCACGGCTCGCCAGCGCTTCGTCCGGGTAGGAGTCGATGAGGCGGGCCAGAATCGGGTCGCGCGCGCGGAGTTGGGCGACGGCCGTGAGCCAGTAAGCCGGAATCATCGCTCAGGCGGCGGGGCGGCAGGCGTCCTATTCATATCAGTGACGGCCCCGGGCATGGTCGGCCACGTCGATTCTTAAGCGCAGGGCAAAAAATTAACCCGCACCGAGGGCACACCCAAGACCGGCTTTTGCTGCGCTGCAAACTAGGGCTGGACAGGGGCCGATCCGCTCGGGAAAATGCCCGGCCCTACCGATCGATCCATTCTCGACCTGCTCAGCCATGCAGTACGGCAATCGGAGACCGACTGCGAGGTTTGCGCCGGCACTTGCTTTCGCGGCGCTCCTGCTTCCGGCCTTCCCGGCTGAGCCCGCCCACAAGGACGAGCTCGTCATCGGCATGTCGCTCGAGCCCCCTCACCTCGACCCGACCGCGGGCGCCGCGGCCGCGATCGACGAGGTCGTGTACGCAAACGTCTTCGAGGGACTGGTGCGGATCGACCGCAACGGCGACGTGCGGCCCGGGCTCGCGGAAAGCTGGACGATCTCCGACGACGGTCTCACCTACACCTTCTACCTCCGCGACGGCGTCCGGTTCCACGACGGGATCGCCTTCGACTCCGCGGACGTGATGTTCACGCTCAACCGGGCAAGAGCCGAAAACAGCACCAACGCCCAGAAGGGATTCTTCGAGCCGATCGCCGAGGTCTTGGCGCCCGATCCCCTGTCCGTGATCGTCAAGCTCAAGCGTCCGACGGGTCAGTTCCTCTTCAACATGGGATCGGGCGACGCCGTGATCGTCGCGGCGGAGAGCGCGGCGACGAACAAGACGCGTCCCGTCGGCACCGGACCTTTCCGGCTCGAACGCTGGGCGAAAGGCGACCGCGTCGTGCTTAAGCGCCACGGGGACGACCGCGATTCGGACGCCGTCCGTCTCAACAAGGTGGTGTTCAAGTTCATTTCCGACCCGTCCGCCCAGGTCGCGGCGCTCCTCGCCGGGGACGTCGACGCTTTCCCCAACCTGGGCTCGCCGGAGAACCTCGAGCGGTTCCGGGCCGACCCTCGCTTCCGCGTGGTAGTCGGAACGACGGAAGGGGAAACGATCCTCGCCATCAACAACATGAGGCCCCCCTTCAGCGACCGTCGCGTCCGGCGCGCGGCCTGCCACGCGCTGGACCGGCAGGCCGTCGTCGACGGCGCCATGTACGGCTATGGGACGCTGATCGGCAGCCATTTTGCGCCGCACCACCCGGCCTATGTCGACCTCACCGAGCTGTGCACGCACGACGTCGCCAAGGCGAAAGCGCTTCTTAAAGACGCTGGGCACCCAGACGGCTTCTCCGTCACGCTGAAGCTGCCCCCGCCCTCCTACGCCCGCCGCGGCGGCGAGATCGTGGCTGCCCAGCTCGCGGCGGTCGGAATCAAGGTCGCGATCGAACCGATGGAGTGGGCCCAGTGGCTCGAGCAGGTCTTCCGGGGCCACGATTTCGACCTTACGATCGTCTCCCACACCGAGCCACTCGACATCGACATTTATGCGCGAGACGACTACTACTTCGGATACCGGAATCCCGAGTTCCAAGTCCTCGTCCAGAATCTCAACGCAACGGTGGATCCTGACAAGCGCAACGCCCTGTTCCGGCAAGCCCAGCGGATCATTGCGGAGGACGCGGTCAATGGGTTCCTCTTCCAGCTCGCCAAGCACGGGGTGTGGCGTGCCGACTTGGTGGGCCTGTGGGAGAACAGCCCCGTCCAGGCGAACGACGTGACGGGGGTGCACTGGAAGTGACCCTTCGGGGCGTCGTCCCGGCCTTCCCGGCTCCGGGCCGGGGACGGCCGAGGGCTCGGTCACTCTTGCTCGCCGCTTTCCTGCTTCTGGCGCCGCACATCACGAGCGCGCCCGCCTGGGCGGGCTACGCCGCGGGCTGGGCCGCCGCCCGGGCGGGCGACTACGCCGCCGCCTTCGAGGCGTGGCTGCCGCTGGCGCGGAGCGGGGACATCGACCTCCAGTACAATCTCGGCGCCCTGCTGGAAGCCGGGCTGGGCGTCGATCGGGACCTCGCCGAGGCCGCCCACTGGTACCGCAGGGCCGCAGAAAGACGGTTCGCGGCGGCCCAGTTCCGGCTCGCCCGGCTCTATAGCCTGGGCCTGGGGCTCGACCGCGATCCGGTCGCCGCGGCCCAGTGGTATCGCCAGGCCGCCGAGCAGGGTCACGCCAACGCGCAGCACAACTTAGGCGTCGCGTACGAACGAGGTGAAGGGGTGCCCCGCGACGACGTTCAGGCGGCGCGCTGGTACCGGCGAGCGGCCGAACGGGGCCTGGCGCAGGCCCAGCACAACCTGGGCCGAATGTATTACTACGGCAAAGGGTTGCCCAAGAACATGACGCTCGCGCTGGAGTGGTTCACACGCGCCGCTGAACAGGGGTTTGCGCCCGCCCAGAACAACCTGGGCTTCATGTATGAAAACGGCGTGACCGTTGCCCGGAGCCAGGAGAAAGCCGCCGAATGGTACCGGAAGGCGGCCCAGCGGGGCCTGGCGGTGGCCCAGAACAACCTGGGCATCATGTACAACTACGGCTACGGCGTTCCCAAGGACTACGGGCAAGCGGCGCGCTGGTACCGCGCCGCAGCGGAGCAAGGGGATCCCCACGCGCAAAGCAATCTCGGCCTCATGCTCGCGAACGGGCTCGGCGTGGGTCGCGATCTTGTCGAGGCGTACGCTTGGTTTGAACTCGCCGCCGAGAGCGGCGAGGAGGAGCTCGCAGTGACCGCCGTGGAGTATCGTGGCCGCCTCGCCGCACGGATGACCGCCATCGACATCGCGAAGGGCAAGCGCCAGGCCGAGGCCCTCGCCCAGGGCGTCGCGAAGGCACGCACACAGACGACTGACCGCGGAGCGGTTCCGATCCCCACCCCGGAATTCAACTCCCCGGTCGTCACCGCGCAAAGGTTCCTGGCAAGCCTCGACCTCTATGAAGGGGCCGTCGACGGGATCGCAGGGCCCTCGACCGCCGAGGCCGTCCGGACGTTCCAGCGCCGGGCGGGCATGAAGGTCGACGGGCGGGTTTCGGACGACCTCGTCGCCGCGCTCGAGGCCGCGTTGCAGCGGGCAAGGAGCGAAGAGGCGGAAAGCCGTCGGCGGTGAGGGCCGGGTCCTCTCCCCGTACCCGCGCGCGACCGCTCGCGCCTGTCTGGCGCACGGTCGAGCCCCATGGGTGAACTCGCATTCACGTATCTCTCCGGGCCCGACATCGCCAGACTCGGGATGACCGACGAGGAGATCCTCCAGGCGGTGGAGGACGGGCTGCGCGCCCAGGGACGGGGCGAAACCGTCCTTGAGCCGAGGGCGCATCTGGTGCCCGACCCCGCCTTCAACGGCCACTTCAATCTGCTCAGGGGCTACGTCGCCCCTCTCGGCGTGGCCGGCGTCAAGGTGGTCGGGGATTTCGTCGAGAACTACAAGCGCAGCCTGCCGTCCGAGATGGGGCTTGTGGCCCTCTTCGACCCCCGCTCAGGCGCGCCGCTGGCCGTTCTCGACGCGGCCCCGATCACGGACATACGAACCGGGGCCATGACCGCCGTCGGCGCCAAGCACCTCGCCCGCCGCGACAGCCGGGTGCTGGGCCACATCGGCGCGCGCGGAAGTGCGTACTGGAACGTGCGCCTTCTCGACCGGCTGTTCGACTTTGCCGAGATCCGGGTGCACTCGCGCCGCCCGGAAAGCCGCGAGGCCTTTGCCGAAAGGCTCACGGCCGAATTCGGCAAGCGCGTCGTCGCCACGCCGGACTGGAAGAGCTGCCTCGACGGTGCCGACATCCTGGTCGAGGCCTCGCGCCTTGCGAAGCCAGGGCCCCTGTTCAAGACCGGCTGGGTCAAGCGCGGTGCCCTGGTCGTTCCCTACGGGACGATGAGCGCGGTCGAGTTCGACCTCACCGACATCATGGACAAGATCGTGGTCGACGACTGGGCCCAATGCGAGGTGGGTCCCTTCGGCAGCCTCCGGGCGCAGGTGGACGCAGGTAAGCTCAGGCGCGACACGATCCACGCCGAGATGGGGGAGATCGTCGCCGGCAGGCGCCCGGGTCGCGAAGACGACCGCGAAACGATCCTGTTCTGGCACCGCGGGCTGGCGCTCTCCGACATCGCCCTCGCCCACGCCATGCTCGACAAAGCCCGACGTCTCGGGCTCGGGCAACGGCTGCGCTATGCCTGAGCCGATAGCCACCCGCGCCTCGTCGCACGACATCACCCCGCAGCCCTATCGCAAGGCGACCTATGGTGGCGCTCGCGCCACGCTCGCGGACGACCTCCTCCGCTCCGCCGAAGCCAGCCGTCGGGCGTTCCTCAAAGGCGGCGAGCGGGACGAACCGCGCTCTAGCGTTTGAGCGCCAGGGTCAGCCCGTCGCCGATGGGCACGAGGCTCAGGCT
>JBHICW010000138.1:0-5273 GCA_046759785.1 Alphaproteobacteria bacterium | reverse complement strand
CCAAGCTCGCGGTCCCGCTCTGGTACGAGTGGGCCAACAAGGACAAGGACGCGGCGCGGGTCTTCAAGATCCAGCTCGACTACATGATGTCGGGCAGCCTGGGCTACGTGACCCCGGACATGATCGCGGGCCACGAGCTGAAGTGGGGCTGAGCGGGGCGATCCGCGCATGGCCTAGGTACGAGGCTGCGGGGAGGGGGCGTCGGACTCGGCGCCCCCTTCCTCGACGCCGCCCTGAACTTGCCACCCGGCACGACGGGGACACATGCCGAGTCTGACCTTCGAGCTGCCCCACTGGGTTTATTGGTTGGGGCTTCTCGTCTTTCCCCTGATCGCCCTTTACCTGGTGCGGCGTCAGCAGGCGGTGCGGCGCGAGCGGGCGGTAACGCTCCCCACCGGCTACCTGCTTTGGCTCTGCGGCGGGTTCGTCGGTCTGCACCGCTTTTATGTGAAGAGCTGGCGCTTCGGCTTCGTTTACATCCCCCTTTTCGTGGCCATCCTTTATGGCAACATCAAAGGCCGCGCGGCCCTGGATGCCGTGTCCGGCGCCCGCAACGAGCAGCTGGGCATCGAGTTCGACGTCGAGCGCTTCCAGAGCGCGGTTGCCGAGGGCGCCGAGGCCGCGGCCGAGAAGCTGGCCAAGGCCGAGCAGGCGCTCGCCGCGGTGGAGGACCAGTTGGCCACCGCCACGGTGAGCGTCGACTTTTGGGACACGTTCTCGGGCGCCTTTGCCGCGGTGATTGCGGCGCTGTTGTTGATCGACGCCATCCTTCTCCCCCGGCTCATGCGCCGCTGCGCCGAGCGCGAGGCGAAGCGACCCCCCACGCCTGAGCCTGAGGCGGAAGTCACGGCCCGGCAGCGGCGCATGGGTGAGGACCCCAGCCGCCGCATTCACTCGAGGGTGACCGACGTGATCGACGCGATCAGCGGCTGGAGCGGGCACTTCGTCTGCTACTGGTCGGTGATCGCCGTGTTCGTCTACTACTACGAGGTTCTTGCCCGCTACGTCTTCAACTCACCGACCAACTGGGCCCACGAGAGCATGTTCCTCATGTTCGGGATGCAGTACCTGCTGTCCGGGGCCTACGCCTTCCGGGAAGGCTCCCACGTGAGGGTGGACGTCGTCTATCAGCACCTGCCGGACCGCGCCAAGGTGGTGACCGACATCGTCACGTCCGTGTTCTTCTTTATCTTCGCCGGCACCCTGCTGGTCACGGGCTGGATCTTCTTGGCGGACGCGATCAGGGTGTGGGAGGTCTCGTTCACCGAATGGGGGGTCCAGTACTGGCCGGTGAAGATCTCCATAGTCCTCGGGGCGTTGCTCATCCTACTCCAGGGGCTTTCGAAGCTCATCAAGGACATCTTCCTGCTCACCCGCGTAGAGGCATAGGCATTGGGCCTCGAAGTCGACATCACTTGGCTCACCGTCCTCATGTTCGGATCGCTGTTGGTGCTCCTCATGGCGGGGTTGCCGCTCGCCTTCGTGACCGGAGGCCTCGCCTGCACTTTCCTGTTCGTCTTCGGGGATGCGCGGATGCTCAACATCCTGCCGTCGCGCATCTATCCGTTCATGACCGATTACCAGCTCTCCGCCATCCCGCTGTTCATCTTCATGGCGTCGGTGCTGGAGCGGGCCGGGGTGATCCAGCGGCTTTTCGACGTCATCTATAAGATCCTGGGTGGGCTACAGGGCGGGCTCGCTTCCGCCACCATCATCGCCTCCACGATTCTGGCGGCCATGGTGGGTGTCATCGGCGCCGCCGAGGTCACCATGGGCATCATCGCCCTGCCGGCCATGTTGCAGCGCAAGTACAACCCGCACCTCGCCTGCGGCTCGATTCTCGCCGGCGGCACTCTGGGCATCCTGATCCCGCCCTCGATCCTAGCCATCCTGTTTGCCGTGGTGGCGCAGCAGTCGGTGGGTGAGCTGTTCATAGGCGCCGTCTTCCCGGGGCTTCTGCTCTCGGGCATGTACGTGCTGTACGTGACGGCCCGCAGCTACATGGATCCGGCCAAGGGGCCGGCCCTGGCACCCGAGGAACGGGTGAGTCTCATCGAGAAGGTCCGGCTGCTCCAGGGAATCATCGCGCCGGTCATCCTGGTGTTCCTGGTGCTCGGTGTCATCTTCACCGGCGTCGCCACGCCCGTCGAGGCGGCGGGCATCGGCACCTTCGGTGCCCTGGTGGTGGCGGCGCTGTACCGGCGCCTGTCCTGGCTTGCCGTGCAGGAGGCGGCGCTCACGACGCTCAAGGCCTCGGCGATGGTGCTGTGGATCATTTTCGGGGCCAGCATCTTCGTCGGGTTCTACATCGTCAACGGCGGGGCGCAGTTCGTGACCGAGACGCTCGTCGGCACCGGCCTCGGCTCTTACGGCATCCTCCTGATCATGATGATCATCCTAATAGTGCTCGGCATGTTCTTGGACTGGGTCGGCATCCTCCTCCTGGCCGTTCCCATTTTCGCGCCGATCATGAGGAGCCTGCCCTGGGAAGGCCTGTTCGGGCTGCCGGGGATAGCGCCGAGCGACGTTCCGCTGTGGTTCGGCGTCGTCTATATGGTGAACATGCAGATGTCGTTCTTGAGCCCGCCGTTCGGCTATGCGCTCTTCTACTTGAAGAGCGTGGCGCCGCCGGAGATCACCATCGGTACCATATTCCGTTCGGCGGTTCCCTTCCTGTTCTTGCAAGCAACGGGGCTCACCGTCTGCATCCTGTTTCCCAACATCATCCTGTGGCTGCCCAAGATGGTCTACGGGGGTTAGGGAAGGGCGGAGCGTTGCCCGTCGGCATTCCCCCGGTTACGCTTCGCAGATGAACCGGAGCTCTCGAAGGCTACGGCGGGTTGCGCTTTCCCGCCGCCGGCGGGGCGTCGTCGCGGCCGGCCCATTGCTCCTGGCGGTGCTCATGGTTCTGTCAACTGGGGACGGGCCCCGGGCCGACTTCGAGGCCGGGCTCGCCGCCTACCTCGCTGGCGACTACGCCACCGCGCTCGCGGAGTGGAAGGCGTCTGTGCAGGCGGACGATCCGCTAGCCCAGGACGGGCTTGGGCTCCTTTACGTCCTCGGTCTCGGCGTGCCGCAGGACTATGGCGAAGCCGTGAAGTGGTATCGCCTAGCGGCCCGACAGGGGTACGCACCGGCCCAGAACAGCCTCGGCGTGATGTACGACGCGGGAAACGGGGTCCCCCGGGACCACGAAGAGGCGGCCAGGTGGTATCACCGCGCCGCCACACAGGGACTCGTCGAGGCCCAGTTCAACCTGGGGGCCAAGTACGCTACCGGCGAAGGCGTGCCTCAGGACGACGTTCACGCATATTTCTGGCTCGCCCTCGCTGCGATGCAGGGGGACCTGGACGCGGCCGTCTTCCGAGGCGTCATCGGCAAGAGGATGACCGCGGAACAGATCGCCGAGGCCCAAAGGATGGCGCGGGAATGGAAGCCGACAACTGAGTGAGCCGCCTTTTCGCCTTCGCTGTTGCCCTTCGGCCCGCCGTCGCTCTCGCCGAGACGATCGGCAAGAGCCCTGTCACATCCCATAAGGAGGACGCCGACGGGTATGGCCGCGTCCTCGCGACCTGCTATGCGCGCGGGGAGGACCTCAACCATCGGATGGTCATTAACGGCTGGGCCCTAGCCTACCAGCGGTACTCCAAGACCAACTTAGACGAGGAGCGAGCGGCGCCGGCATCGCAGCTCGGCATCTGGCGCGCCGGTCCGGTTGTCTTTGGGCCCCATTTTGGGGTAAACGCGCCCTTATGCGTATTCTTCGGCACCACACCGACGTGCCCCGAGCGGCGCGCGGTGCCGTGGTGGCGATCGGCAACTTCGATGGCGTCCACCGCGGCCACGTCGCCGTCATCAACGAGGCTGAGCGAGTCGCGCGCCGGTTCGGCGCGCCGTGGGCGGTCCTCACCTTCGAGCCCCACCCGCGCCAGATGTTCCAGCCCTCGACAGCGCCCTTCCGCATCACCCCCTTCCGGGCGAAAGCCCGACGGCTAGCCGAGCTCGGCGTCGATTACATGATCAACCTCAGGTTCGACCCACGGATGGCCGGGCTCTTGGCGCAGGACTTCGTGATGGAGGTGCTCGTCAAGGGCTTCAACATCCACCACGTCGTCGCCGGCCCCGACTTCGCCTTCGGCAAGGGGCGGCGGGGGAACGCCTACGTGCTTTCGCACATGGCGGAGATGGAGGGCTTCGGCTTCACCCAGATCGAGGCGGTGCGTCGCGGCGGCGGGCCGTACACCTCCACCGAGGTGCGCGTCCTGCTCCGCCGCGGGTTGGTGGACGAGGCCGCGGCCGTACTCGGCCGGCTGTGGGAGTTCGAAGGGCGCGTTTTCAAGGGCGACGCGCGGGGGCGGCAGCTGGGCTTTCCCACCGCCAACCTCGCGGTCGAGGGCCAGCTCTACCCCGGCCCCGGGATCTACGCGGTGCGCGCAGGGCTCGCTGAAGAGGGCCGTATGGTGTGGTACGATGGCGTCGCCAGCCTGGGGCGCCGGCCTACCTTCGGGGGCGAGACCATGCTTCTTGAGGTTTACGTCTTCGACTTCGACCGCGACCTTTACGGCCGGCGGCTCCGCGTCGCCTTCGCCGAGCGCATCCGCAAGGAGAAGAAGTTTGATCGCATAGAGAGCCTCAAGTCCCAGATGGCCGCCGACTGCCGCCGGGCCCGCCAGATTCTGGCCGACCCCAAAATGATGGGCCGCGTCTCGGACCCGCCGGCGGCCTAGCGTTCCAACCGCGACGCGACAGCGCATGAGTACCGACTACCGGTCCACAGTCTTCCTGCCGAGGACGGACCTCCCGATGCGGGCCAACCTGCCCGGGCGCGAGCCCAAGATCCTCGCGCGCTGGGAGCGGATCAACCTGTTCCAGCGCCTGCGCGAGGCGGCGAAGGGTCGGGAGAAGTTCATCCTCCACGATGGGCCGCCCTATGCCAACGGCCACATCCACATGGGTACCGCCCTCAACAAGATCCTCAAGGATGTGGTCAACCGCTCCCAGCAGATGCTCGGGAAGGACGCCAACTACGTCCCCGGCTGGGACTGCCATGGGCTCCCCATCGAGTGGCAGGTGGAACAGGCGTACCACAAGGCCGGCAAGGACAAGGATGCCGTTCCCATCACCTACTTTCGCCAGGAGTGCCGCGAGTTCGCCGAGCACTGGATCGGGGTGCAGGCGGAGGAGTTCAAGCGCCTCGGCGTCCTCGGCGACTGGGGGAACCCGTACACCACCATGGAGTTCGCGTCCGAGGCCCAGATCGTTCGCGAGATCGG
>JBHICW010000137.1:0-5277 GCA_046759785.1 Alphaproteobacteria bacterium | reverse complement strand
AGCTTCAGGCGCCGGGCGAAATTGACTCGGAGAGGGGCCTTTCGCGCTTCACCCAATGGGTGGCGCATGATCGAGTCGCCGATAGAGCGGCAAGATATTGATTCTTATATCAGAATCGACATCCAAAGACAGCACTTATTCGATCGATCTGGGAAATCCGGGTTCAAACTAGGAAGCTCCCGAATCTCGTAATAGCTTTAAACTAGGACACGACCGAGTGAAGTCGGCGCGGGAAGTCCGGCCGGAAGCCCTAGCGGTTCGGACCTCAGGTAACCTCTTGCCGGCGCATCGCCCGCCACACGCGCTCGGGGGTCGCCGGCATGTCGAGGTGGCGGACTCCGAGGTCGTGGAGGGCGTCGACCACCGCATTGATGACCGCGGGCGGGGCGGCGACGGCGCCGGCCTCGCCGCAGCCCTTCACCCCCAGCTCGTTCGTCATGCACGGAAACTCGAGGTGGTTGAAGTCGATGGCGGGCACGGTGTCCGCCCGCGGCATGCAGTAGTCGAGAAAGGACCCGGTGAGGAGCTGGCCTGAACCCTTATCATAGACGCAGTGCTCGCAGAGCGCCTGCCCGATTCCCTGCACCACGCCGCCGTGGACCTGCCCGGCCACGAGCAACGGGTTGATCACGCGGCCGAAGTCGTCGACGACGGTGTAGGCGACGATCTCGACTGCGCCCGTCGCCTCGTCGATCTCGACCTCGCAGATGTGGCAGCCCATAGGGAAAGTCGCGGCCTCCGGCACATGGCGGCCGGTCTCGTCGAGCCCCGGCTCCAGGCCTTCCGGCAGGCGGCCGGGCTCGAAGGCGGCCCTGGCGACCTCCGCGATTCCGACCGACCGGTCGGTGCCGGCGATCGTAAACCGCCCGTCGGCAAACGCGATGTCGGCCTCCGCCGCCTCCATGAGGTGAGCGGCGATCCTCGTGCCCTTGGCGACGATCTGGTCGGCCGCCTCGAGGACGGCGTGGCCGCCCACCTGTAGCGACCGCGAGCCGCCGGTGCCGATGCCCGATTCGACGGTCTCGGTGTCTCCCTGGACGACGCGGATGTCCTCGAAGGGTACGCCGAGGGCTTCGGCGGCGAGCTGGGCGTAGACCGTCTCGTGCCCCTGGCCGGTCGACTGGGTGCCGATGAAGATGGTCGCATTTCCTGACGGATCGAACTTAATTTCCGCGGCGTCGCCGGGAGGCCCGCCGGCATATTCGATGTAGGTGGCCATGCCGATGCCCCGCCTCTTGCCGCGCGCGCCGGCCTCTTTGCGCCGAGCGCCGATCCCGGCCCAATCGGCACGAGCCGTCGCCTCGTCCATCGTCTTCTCGAAGTCGCCACTGTCGTAAGTGATCCCGGTCGGGGTCGTGTACGGCATCGCAGAGGGCCGGACGAAGTTCAGCCGGCGAAGCTCGGCGGGATCGAGCCCGAGTTCGCCGGCCGCGGTGTCGACGAGCCGCTCGACGACATAGGCCGCCTCGGGCCGACCCGCACCCCGGTAGGCGTCGACCGGCACCGTGTTCGTGAACACGCCCCTCACCTCGGCGTAGATCACCGGCGTGGTATAGACCCCGGCGAGCGTCGGTGTGCACGACTCCGTCGGGATTTCGGGCCCGTAGTCCGAAAGGTAGGCCCCCATGTTGGCGACGATGGAGACCTTAAGCCCTAGGAACCGGCCGTCCGCGTCGAGCGCCAGCTCGGCGTGAGTCACGTGGTCGCGGCCATGGGTGTCGCTCACGAAGGCGTCGCTGCGCTCGCCGGTCCACTTGACCGGGCGGCCGATCTTCTTCGCCGCCCACAGCACCAGGGCGTACTCCGGGTAGACGAAGCCCTTCATGCCGAAGCCGCCGCCCACATCAGGAGTGATCACGCGAACCCTGTTTTCCGGCACCTCGAGCGCGAACTCGGCGAGCACCTGCCGCACCGAGTGCACCCCCTGAGTGCCGGTGTAGAGGGTGTAGCGGTCGTCGCCGGGGTCGTAGCCGCCAAGCGCCACCCGAGGCTCGATCGAGTTGACTACCACACGGTTGTTCACGAGCTCCAGCCGGGTCCTGTGGTGAGCCTTGGCGAAGGCGGCCGCGCAAGCGGCCCGATCGCCCGTCTCCCAGTCGAAACAAACGTTGTCGGGCGCCTCGTCCCACACGGCCGGGGTACCCGGCGAGCGTGCGGCGACAGGGTCCGCCACGGCGGCGAGAGGCTCGTAGTCGACCCGGACGAGCTCGGCCGCGTCGCGGGCACCCTCGGGCGAATCGGCGACGACGAGGGCGACATTGTCGCCGACATAGCGCACCCGGTCTCGAGCCAGAACGGGACGCGGCGGCTTGACCATCGGCGAGCCGTCCCGGTTCGCCAAGGAGATCGCGCACGGAAGGGTGCCGAGCCCGTCCGCGGCCACGTCGGCGCCGGTGAACACGGCGACGACGCCGGGCGCGGCAAGGGCCTCGGCCGCGTCGATCGCGGCGAGGCGCGCGTGCGCGTGCGGGGACCTGAGCACGTAGGCGTAGGCCTGATGATTGAGGTTGATGTCGTCCGTGTAGCGGCCGCGACCGGTCAGAAACCGCTGATCTTCCTTGCGTCGGACGGGCTGCCCCTTGCCGAAGCGCCGCATGCGCCCTCCTCGCATTCTCTAGCGATCGTGCCTCGGCGCCGAGGTGGTCGGCGTCGGCCCACCTTCCTTGGCAAGCGCCGGGTGCGTCAAGCCCCCTGTCCGCGAACGCCGCACGTCGGCTCGGAGGCCCGCCTACAGTGGCTCGTAGTCGATGGGCCGGTTATGGTCGAGCCGGGCGGTCACCGCCGGCATCGGGTACTTGAGCCCGCTCCCCGAGTTGAAGAGCACCACCGCCTCGTCGCTCGCGACCCGCCCCTCCGCGAGCGCTTGGCGGTACGCCGCATAGGTCGCCGCCCCTTCCGGGCAGAGCAGAACCCCTTCCTCGCGTGCGACCTCGTCGCGGGCCGCCTCGATCGCGCCGTCGTCCACCGCCAGGGCGAAGCCTGAGCTCTCGCGAATGGCACGGAGGATCAGGAAGTCGCCGATCGCGACGGGCACGCGGATGCCCGCCGCCACCGTGCGCGCGTCGGGCCAGGGCTCGGCATGGTCGGCGCCGGCCTCGAACGCCTTCACGATCGGGGCGCACCCGGTTGCCTGCACGGCGACCATGCGCGGGCGGCGAGATCCGATCCAGCCTAACGCCTCGAGCTCCTGGACCGCCTTCCACATGCCGATGAGCCCGGTGCCACCGCCGGTGGGATGGAAGATCACGTCCGGGAGCGCCCAGCCGAACTGCTCCCAGAGCTCCAGCCCCATCGTCTTCTTGCCCTCCACCCGATAGGGCTCCCTAAAGGTCGAGGCGTCGAACCACCCCTTCCGCCGGCAGCCCTCGGCGACGATGCGCCCGCAGTCATGAATGAGCCCGTTCACGCGGTAAACCCTCGCTCCCTGGAGCGCGATCTCGCGCAGGTTCACCTCCGGCGTGTCGTCGGGACAGAAGACGTAGCTCTCGATCCCGGCCCGGGTCGCGTAGGCGGCGAGGGCCGCGCCCGCGTTGCCGTTGCTCGGCATCGCGATGCACCGGACCCCGAGCTCCTTGGCCATCGAGACCGCGACGGAGAGACCGCGGGCCTTGAACGAGCCGGTGGGCAGGCGTCCCTCGTCCTTGATGAAGAGGTCGCCGGCACCGAGACGGCGCTTGAGGCGGGGTACAGGGATCACGGGCGTCATCACCTCGCTCAAGCTGACGACGTTGTCGGCGCGGCGGACGGGAAGGAGCTCGCGGTAGCGCCACAGGCCCTGCGGCCGGCGCGCTAAGGCTTCTCTCGTGAGCGCGTTGCCAAGGGCGGCGAGGTCGTAGCGGACGAGGAGAGGCTTGCCGGCGCGCGAGAGGCCGTGGAGCCGACCCGAGGGATAGGTCTCCGCGGTGGCGCTGCACTCGAGGTGGCTCACGAAGTTGGCGGCGTCCTGCGCGGCCGGCTCCGTCATCCCTCGCCCCTCGCCTCGCGAGCGCGGCGTCAGACGCCGCGACCCGGGCGCCCGGCCCAGGCTTTGAGAGAGTCGCGGAGCCCATAGGCCCAGTAGGCAAGCTGCGCGGCCGCAGGCGCCAGCACACGGGGGAACGGGACAAGCCCGAAGGGCTCGAACAGGCGGTAGCGGTCGTCGCCGTCGGCGATCGCCGCGGCGAGGAGCTCCCCTGCCATCGTCGTCGTACCCATTCCGTGCCCGGCGAAGCCCATGGCGTACCATAGCCCCGGCGAGAGGCGCCCTATTTGAGGCATCCGGTGCACCGGGTAACCCATGAGCCCTGCCCACGCAGCCTCGACGCGCGCACCCTTAAGCTGGGGGTAGACCTTGAGGACATCGCCGAGGAGGAAGGAGGCAAGCCGGGCCGGCGGCGCCGTCCGGGCGCTGACCCGCCCGCCCCACAAGAGCCGGGTGTCGTTGAGAGGCCTGTAGTAGTCCAGCACGAAGCGCGTATCGTGGATCGCGTAAGGAAGGGTCACGGCGGTCGCGAGACGCTCGCCCAAGGGTTCGGTCGCCATCACGTAGGTCGCGATCGGCAGCGTCGCCCGCATCAGACGCGGCTCCAGCCGCCCGATGTAGCCGCCGCAGGCGACCACCACCTCGCGGGCGCGGACGCGGCCCTCGGGCGTCGAGACGGTCTTGGTCGGCCGCTCGAGGTCGAGCGCGACCGCCGGTGAGGCCTCGAACATTCGGGCGCCGGCGGACTCGGCCGCGGCGGCGATTCCGAGGGCGTAGTTCAGGGGATGGAAGTGGAAACCCTCCCTGTTGAACAGACCATCGAAGTACCGTCGGCTCTTCAGCCGCTCGCGAACCCGCTCCCGCGGCCAGAGCTCGTAATCGACGGCGAAGGTGTCCGCCATGAAGTCGCGATCGCGCTCGATACCCTTCCGGTCGTCGAACCACGAGGCCGCGAGGATGCCGTCGACCGGGTCGCAGGGGATGGCGTAGCGCTCGATCCGACGCTTGACCAGCGCGACGGCTTCCCTGGTGAGGGCGTAGAGCCGCCGCGCCTCCTTCCTGCCGACGCGCGCCACCAGCTTCTCCTCATTGAGGGCGAAGCCGGCGGAGACGAAGCCGCCGTTCCGTCCCGATGCACCCCAGGCGAGGCGGCGGGCCTCGACGAGCGCCACGGACGTCCCTCGCTCCGCCAGGCCCAAAGCCGTGGACAATCCGGCGAGCCCTCCGCCGACGACGCAGACCTCGGCCTCCACCTCCCCGGCGAGCGCCGGACGGGCCGCCGCGCCCAAGGCGGTGCGGGCGTAGTAGGTGTCGGG
>JBHICW010000136.1:0-5299 GCA_046759785.1 Alphaproteobacteria bacterium | reverse complement strand
CCCGTCGACTCATTCATGCGCCGCCATCGTCGCGCAACGGCGACGCCGCCCCGACTGTGGGATATTTCCTACCACGCGCCGTGCAGAATGGTCAAGCGCGAATTCGCGAGCCGGCTGGCCGTCCGTACGTTTGCCAAGGGCGGCAGAGAAGAGGCGCCTGTCGACTGCGCCGCCGCCGCCTCCTCCCTCGGCCCGCCTGACGTCCGGAGCCAGCGGAGGACCTTGACGTTCGACACCGGCCCAAGGCGCGAGCCCCTCGGTTCGAGGCCATGGTGACGACTCGTCCTTACCCTTCTTGCCTTCGATCGACCATCGAAGCCCGGCCAGCCCCTACCCCACGGCCCGGAAAGTGGGTCGGCGCTTGGGGGCGCCAGGAAGGGTCGCGTCAGCCCCTTAAGCTCCGCCCGGCTGGGCCGGCTAGGTGGCCGCGGCGCGACGGGCATGAGCAACGCCGCCGCCAGAGCAACGCAGACCGCCTTTCTCATCGCCACGCCCACCTCAGACGGACCAATGATGAGTGGTTGTAGGACCGCCTCCGTGTTACCCGCGAACCGTCCGAAACACCGGACGGCGGCGCCAGCGGCCGGGCGCCCCCGCCTCGACCGGCGCGCGGCGGGTCGTCGGGTCCTCGGGGGGGGCTCCTAGCCCTCCTCGGGGCCGAAGCCCTCGCCCGCCTCCGATGACGGCACGGCCTTGACCTCTCCCGGCGGCCGCCCCACCTGCTCCAAGCGCGGCCGTCTCCGAGGCGCTGGCAGCACGTTGCCGCCCTCGATAGGCTCGTAGCCCACCGCCTCGCGCTTCTCGTTGATCGTGAGGAAGTCCGCCTTGCGAACCCGCTCCCACACCCGCTCGCGCCTGAGGCTCAGCGCGCTGATCGCGTCCGCATCGAACGTGAGCTCCAGCCGCTCGTCGAACATCGGTACCAGCCAGACGTTGAGCTCCTTCCTCACATGGTCGATGAGCGGCAGGATCGTCTCCTCCCACAGCGCAAGACGCGCCTCGCGGTAATTCGAGTAGGTGTTGTCGCCCGGGATGCCGAGCAGCTGCGGCGGCACGCCGAAGGCGAGTGCCACGTCCCTGGCCGAGGTGTGCTTGGCATTGATGAAATCCATGTCCTTGGGGGTTAGGGACATCTCCCGCCAGTCCAGGCCCCCCTCGAGGACGAGGGGCCGACCGGCGTTTCTGGGGCCGGTGTAGTGCGCCTCGATGTCGAGCTTGAGCCGCTCGTACTGCCGATCCGTGAGCGCCCCCGCCGCATCCGGCGGCCGGTACACGAACGCCCCCGAGGGACGCGCTCCGTTCTGCAACAGCGCCTGGTTCCACGCCCCGGCCGCGTTGTGCTGGTCGATCGCGAACGCCGCCGCCTCGATTGCACTCATCCCGTACCAGTCATCCAGCGGGTTGAACGCCTTGATGTGAAGGATCGGCGAGCGCCCCGTCACCGGATCCACCGCCCACCGCCGCGTCCGCCCGCCGACTCCGTACTCGTACACCGTCGGCAGGCCGTTCGGCCCCGGCACCACCTTCATCCGGTCCGGCCTTAGAGTGTAAAACTCCCTCGGCGGCTTACCGTCGGGACCCACAGCTTCGACATAGCTGTTCCCCGCAATGAGCTTGTACGCGTACAGAGCCTCGAACATCTCCGCGCCGCCCTGGAGCGGGTTGGGGCGCACCAGCAGCCGCAAGAGCGGGTGGTCGTCCAACCCCTCGCGCTCGGCACCGCGGCCGCGAAAGAGAAGCCACGGCACGGACGCCGCGCCCTGGGCGACCTCGGTGATGGCCCGGTAGGCGACGACGTTCTTGCGGAAGCCCTCCTCGGCGAAGGCGTCGTAACGGCGGGGAGTCCAGACGGGTCGGCCCACTTGGCCGAACGCGATCAGAGGCCCGGCGGCGGAAGCCTTGCGCCGGCGGGCAAACAGCGCGCCGAGCCGCGCCTTGAGGCCGCTCACAACGCCCTCACGCGCGGGCCGGCGTGGCGCTCTGCGGCCCATTCCAGGAACTGGCTGGTCATGTCCACCTGGTCGTCATGGGGGGATTCAGGAAAGCTCGTCATCTCCGCCTCGTAATCCACCAGCCAAGGCGCCGAGTCGGGTAGGTAGACCCGTCCCGCCTCGATCGCCGGGCTCACGGCGCTCATGCGCGTCACCTTGTCACTCTCGGGACGCACCGCGATCAGGTTGAGCCGGGTCTCGGCGCGCAAGTCCTGGATCAAGGACTGGCCGCTCGCCTTGTCCTCGATCAGGATCGCGGCGGGCGTCCACTTCGCGGCCAGGCTCTTCGCCGCCCGCTTGAGTTCGGGATAGCCCATGCGCCGGCGCACCACGTCCACAAGGTAAAATCCGTCCTCCGTTTCAGCCCAGGTCCCGCACACCGACGGGTCGTTCACCGCCCTCCCCTTGTGCGCCGTGTCCCAGGACTGCACGATCCTGAGGGGCGTCGCGGGCGGGGTTCGGAACCGCCGGAACCAGTCGATCTTCACGAGCCCCCCTTCCAGCGGGCGCGGCCGCTGCTGATACTGGGCGGCATAGGCGTAGGTTCCGAGCTCGCGCTTCGCCCGCGCGATCTCCGCCGGGCCCTCGCGCGCCGGATGGAGCAAGCTGCCGGACTCGCGGACCACCCGGATGCGCCCGAAGGCGATCGAGGTCGGTGCCTCGGCCTCCGCCGGAAGCGTCAGGTGGTGCCAGCCGCCCTTCTCGATGAGGTGTCCCGTAAGGTCGTTAAGGTGCAGACGTTGCATCACCACCACGATCACCCCCCGTTTCTTGTCATTGAGCCGGTTGGAAAAGGTCTGGTCGAACCAGTCGAGCGCCGCCTGCCGGCTCGGCCGGCTCAGGGCCTGGCGCGGGTTGTGGGGGTCGTCGACGATGAGGAAGTTGCCGCCCTCCCCCGTAGCCGTGCCGCCCACCGAGGTGGCGATGCGGTGGCCCCGCATCGTCGTCTGGAACTTGTGCTTCTCGTTTTGGTCCGGGGCCAGCTTCACCCGTGGGAAGATCCGACGATACCAGGACGACTGCACCACGAGCCGGCAGTCGAGCGAGTGCTTGAGGCTTAAGCCCTGGCTGTAGCTCGCCGCCATGATCTTGGCGGCGGGGTCGCGTCCCAAGAGCCAGGCGGGCCAGGCGACCGACACGCAGATCGACTTCAGGTGCCTGGGCGGCAGGTTGATGACGAGGCGCGTCACCTCGCCCCGCGCGCAGGCTTCTAGATATTCGGCGATGAGATCGATGTGCCAGTTGGGAAGGAAGGGCGTTCCCGGGTCGACCGTCTCGAAGACCTTGGCGATGAAGCTCGAAAGGTCCTGGCGCAGCACCGCCCTAAGGAGCGCGCAGTCGTCGTTTGAACCGCTCCAGGATCGCCTTGTCATGCTCGCTCAGGTCCATCGCCTCGACACCCGCCGGCTGCCCCTCCAACTGCCGTTCGAGCGCGATGATCTTCTCCGTCACCTGGCACAGCTTCACCAGGAGGCCGACGGCGCCCTCGCGCTCCCCGAGGACGGAGTTCGCCCCCTTGCCCTCGATCACCCGCTCCAGCCGCACGCGCAGCTTCTCGGCCAGCGCCCTAAGCCGGGCAAGGTCGTGTCTTAGATCGCTCGCGGGCGCTCCGGACCTCGCCTTCTTGCCGGCCTTCCGCGCGCCCGCCTCGCGCTGCCAATTCTCCTTCCGTGCCCGGCGGTAGAGCGCGCTCGGGCTGACGCCGTGACGGCGGGCGATCTCCTTGACCGGCGCGGCACCGGTCCGGTACTCGCGCTCCACGGCCGCCCAGTCGACCGCCGTCTTGGCCTTGCCAGCCCCCATCCTTTACGGTCTCCGTTCTCAGCCTGAGGACGCCGCGCCGACGCCCGGCCGCGGCACGGGCGCAAGGCGGTCTGCCGCCGCTGTCGGGCAGGAACACGCCCCGGTCGGCGCTTGTCCCAAAAGAAGTGACCGGCCCCTTTGGGAGCCGGTCGCGGACGGGCGGGCGACGAAAATCCGACTGTGGGAAATGTCCTACCACCAGGCGTGCAGATTGATCAAGCGAAAATCCGACCGTACTGTCGGCGGCGCAACGCCGGCCGCCACACCGCGGCGCGACCAGGACCTCGGCGCTTGCTCGACAGGAAGGTCAAATTGGCAGGGCTTACCGCGGTCCGGGTCGGGTGCGGTCGATCGCGGGCGCTTGGTTGGGCCGCGCGTCGCCGTCAGGGTTGGGGCTCGGCGGCGGCGACCGAGCCGCGGCAGTCGGCCACGCCGCCCCGTTCGCCACTGGCCCAGGCGGGACAGCCAAGAAAGGCGGGTCCCGAGACGTCGCGCGAGCCGAAAGCCCCGCGCCACCGGCGCTCACCACAGCAGCCGTCTCTCCGCACGCAGTGTGGCACGATCGGGCGAAGGTTCGATCTGGTCGCGGAGCGCCGGGCTGGCGTTGAGCCGATCGGCGATATGCTTGAGGCCCGCCATGTACCACGCGCGGCAGGTGTTGGGGGCCTTGCCGGCGAAGGCCGCGATCCGGCGCCAGGAGAAGCCGCTCGCCCGGCTCCAGAGGATCCGTTGGGCCGTGGGCGAGAGCCACCTGAGCCACAGGAGCGCCCCCTCCATCCGCCCGATCGCCTCGGGCGCCGCCGCCCCGAGCCCGGGCGCGACCGCGTGGTAGCCGTAGGCCTCGTGAGCGGTGCGGACGAAGTCGGGCCAGCGCGTGAGGCGCCGTTGGACGCGCGGCGCCGGCAGGCGCCTCAGAGTATCGACCGCTTCCACGAGGCGGCGCTCCACCTTGAGCGCCGTCCATGCGCCCGTCGGCGCCGGTGGGGCCGCAACCGCCGCGATTCGCGTTCTCATACCCCTTCCCTTCCAAGCTCCTTTGAGAGCTCCCCCCCTTGATCCCCGGCGGTGGCCCGCGACCCGCTCGGGCGCAAAAGGTACGCCGCCCAGGCGCCCCACTTGGCCCGGGCCGACGCCGGCGGGGCCCCGCTATCGCCCACGCCCGTCCCGGCCGCGGGGACGTCGCCTTGGCCGGCCTGCTGCTGTGCCGGCGGCTCACACCATCGCGCTCGTGAAGGGGCCGTTCTCGAGGCAGGCGGGGCACAGTCGGTTGCCGATGTGCTCGCTCATAAACCGCTCGCCGCAGTAGAGGCAGCGCCTTAAACGCTGCGCCCGGGTCGCCGGCGGCCCGGCCCGTCGCCGCGCTAAACGGTACCCCGCGCTTCTCAGGCGCACCACCTTGCTCTCGACCGCCGGAACCGTCACCTCGAACCGGCGCGCGATTTCCTTGACCGGCACGCCTTCCCGCCACAGCTTGAGAAGCTCCTCCACGCGCTGCGCGGGCCAAG
>JBHICW010000135.1:0-5351 GCA_046759785.1 Alphaproteobacteria bacterium | reverse complement strand
GATGAGGTGTCGCTGCCCTGAAACTCCAGCTTCAGGCGCCGGGCGAAATTGACTCCGAGAGGGGCCTTTCGCGCTTCACCCATTGGGTGGCGCATGATCGAGTCGCCGATAGAGCGGCAAGATATTGATTCTTATAGATCAATCCAATGAGTAGGTCACTTCTTCGACGATCCATCCGGGAAATCCGGGTTAAAGAGAGTCAGCTGAGGTGAAAGGAGAAGTCTGTGTCGGAAAAGAAGGCGGGGCCGCGAGCGGCGGGGCTGTGGCGCAGTCGGAGAATGTTGTCTGGAGGATCGGGGGCGAAGTGAGATCGAGCCGTTGTAAGCCGGCTCCCCGCGCGGCAGCGGCCTGTTCAGAAGGGAGCCTTCTTAGGGGCACATGTGCGGGGATGGAGGGCGCGCCTGACGCCGTGCTCCGCCTACTTTTCGACCCAGCGTCCGGCGGCTTTGTCGTCCGCGGCGCGGGCGTCGACCCAGCGCGAGCCCTCGGGCGTCTCCTCCAGCTTCCAGAAGGGGGCCTTGGTCTTCAGCCAGTCGATCAGGAACCGAGAGGCCTCGAAGGCCGCCTGGCGGTGCTCGGAAGCGGTGACGACCAGGACGATCTGGTCTCCCGGCTCGAGCCGCCCGTAGCGGTGAATGATGAGCGTCGTCTCGAGCGGCCACAGGCGCTTGGCCTCGGCCTCGATCTGAGCGAGCCGGCGCTCGGTCATGCCGGGATAGTGCTCGAGCGTCATGGCGCCGATCGGCTCCTCACCGGCCATGTCGCGCACGAGACCGATGAAGGCGACCACCGCGCCGACCCCCTTCCTTCCCTTCGTGAGCGCCGCGATCTCGGCGCCGACGTCGAAGTCCTCGCGCTGGACCCTGATCACGCCCCTAGCCTCCGGTGACCGGCGGGAACAGGGCGACCTCGTCCCCTTGCCTGACGGGGTGGTCGAACCCGACGTACTCCTGGTTGACGGCGACGCGGACGACGGAAAGGTCGCGCAACGCCTCCTCGTACCCGCGGCTCCGTCCCCTGAGCCAGGCGATGAGCCCGGCCACGTCGCCGACGCCCTCGGGCGGGGTCACCTCCTCGCTGTCGACGCCGACCTTGCTCCTGAGCCAGGCGAAGTAAAGAATCTTCACGAGTCCACCTCGCTGAAGGGGAGGAAGTCCACGAGGGTCCCCGGCTTGAGATGGGTCATGTCCTCGGGAAGTTCAACGAGGCCATCGGAGGCGACCATGGAGGAGAGAATCCCTGCCCCTTGGCGGGCGAACTTCTCGGCCGCGACACCGCCGTCGGGGCGCGCCACCAGCCGCGCCCGCACCCACTCGCGGCGGTTTCGCTTCTTCTTGTGCTCGAAGTCGGCCGGCACCCGGTAGAGGATAGGCGTCACCTGCGAGCATCCGGAAAGACGCAGGACGAGGGGCCGGACGAGCCTTAGGAACGTCACCATCACCGCGACCGGGTTGCCCGGCAGCCCCACGAAGGGGACCCGACCCACCTGCCCGAGCGCGATCGGGCGGCCGGGCTTGATGGCCAGCTGCCACAGGTGGATCTTGCCGAGCTCCTCGACTGCCGCCTTGACCTGGTCCTCCTCGCCGACCGAGACGCCGCCCGAGGTCAACAGAAGGTCGTGGTCCTTCGCCGCCGTCTCGAGTGCGTCGCGGATCCGGACCCGGTCGTCCGGGAGGATGCCGAGGTCGGTGACGGCAGAGCCCAACCCCTCGAGCAGGCCGAACAGGACATAGCGGTTGGCGTCGTAGATCGCCCCGGGCGGGAGCTCGGAGCCCGGCTCGTGCACCTCGTCGCCGGTCGAAATGATCGCCACCGCGAGCGGCCGGTACATGGTGAGCGAGGTGCGGCCGATCGAGGCGGCAAGGCCCACCTCCTGGGGTCTGAGCCGGTAGCCCGCGCGGAGGATCGTGGTGCCGGCCTTCACGTCCTCACCGGCCTCGCGCCGGTTGGCGCCGCGGCGGATGCCCGGGGCGATGACGACCGTGTCGCCCTCGAGCCGGCAGTCCTCCTGCATCATCACGGTGTCGGGCCCCTTCGGCATGGGGGCGCCCGTGAAGATGCGAAGCGCCTCGCCCCGGCGCGCCGGCCGGGTGAGGGGACGCCCCGCCGCGATCCGTCCCTTAACGCGAAGGCGGGTCTCCCGGTCGGGATGGAGGTCGTCGAAGAACACGGCATAGCCGTCCACGGCCGAGTTGTCGTGGGGCGGGACGTCACGGTCGGCCACCACATCCTCGGCCAGAATGCGCCCCGCCGCTCGGCGCAGCGGCACCCGCTCGGTGTCCGTCACCGGCACCACGGTGGCGGCGAGCAGCTCCAACGCCTCGGCCGTCGTCATCAGCCGGCCGCCGGCGGCGAAACAGTCGTCGCTGAGCTGCGTCACGGTCAGGCCCCCTTGAGCCCGCAGTGGGCGATGATGAAGTCGGCGACCGCCGGGACGTCGTTGACGTCGATCACGGGGATCTTAAGCCCCGGAATCGCCGCGTCGCTCGCCACCGCGACGACATTGCTGTCTTGCTGGCAGAGCATGGGCTTGCCGCTGCCTGCGCGGTAGACCTCGATCTTATCGAGCGGATACTGTTTGAACCCTTCGACGAGCAGCAGGTCCACGGGTGTCAGGTGGCGGAGAAGGTCCTCGAAGGGGGGCTCGGGCACGCCCCAGTGCTCGTGGACGAGCGCCCATCGGTTCAGGGAGGCGACCAGAACTTCCTTCGCCCCGGCGGCGCGATGCTCGTAGCTGTCCTTGCCCGGCTGGTCGATGTCGAAGTCGTGGTGAGCGTGCTTCATCGTGGACACGGAGAGCCCTCGGCGGGTGAGCTCCGGCAGCAGCTTGACCATCAGGGTCGTCTTGCCGCTGCCGCTCCAGCCCGCGAGCCCGAAGATCTTCATGAGAAAGGCCTTCCTCGGTCAAAGGCCCGGGCTCAGCCTACCGTGCTGCTCGGCTTCGCCGCCCTCACCGAGGCGGCCCTCCTTTCCCCTGCCTCGACCTTCGCCGACGCGGCCATGAGGTGCTTGAGCCCCGCCCTGAGATAGTCGTACCCGGTGACGAGCGAGAGGCCGGCGGCGAGCCACAGGAGCGCCCCGCCCACCCACCAGGCCGTAAGGTACGGCTCCACGAACACAGGCCCGCTGTCGCCGACCAGAAGGAAGGCGATGGCCACCATTTGGACGGTCGTCTTCCACTTCGCCAGCCGGCTCACCGGCACGCCCACCCGGAGTTTGGCGAGGAACTCGCGGAGCCCGGAGACGAAAAGCTCCCGGCAGAGGATCACCAGCGCCGGCAGCACGGGCGCCTTGTCGAACGCGACGAGCATGATGATCGCCGCGCCGACGAGCAGCTTGTCGGCGATCGGGTCGAGGATCCGCCCCAGGTTCGTCGCCTGTCGCCGCGAGCGGGCGACATAGCCGTCGAAGAAGTCGGTGATGCACGCCACCGAGAAGAGGCCGCAGGCGACCCAGCCGGCGACGGGGCTGTCCCAGTAGAAGAGGGCGACCACGACCGGCACCACGCCGATCCGCGAAAGGCTCAAGAGGTTGGGAAGGCTGGTAATCATCGCGGGCGCGCCTCGGGCACCGAAGCCGCCATTGTAGCATGTTTACCCTTCGGCGTGGAAACGGTCGTAGACCAGCCTGGCGACCGCCTTGCTGATCCCCTCCACCTGCTCGAGGTCCGCCAGTCCCGCCTGCGCGACGGCGCGCGCCGAGCCGAAGTGGTGAAGAAGCGCCCGCTTGCGCTTGCGGCCCACGCCGGAGATGTCGTCGAGTAGCGACCGGCCGATCGCTTTCGAACGCTTCGTTCGGTGCCCGCCGATCGCGAAGCGGTGCGCCTCGTCCCTCAGTCGTTGGAGGAAGTAGAGCACCGGGTCGCGCTGGTTGAGCGACATCGGCTCGCGGCCGGGCCGGAAGAAGCGCTCGCGCCCGGCGTTCCGGTCGCGGCCTTTGGCCACGCCCAGCACCGCCACTCCCCCCACACCCAGGTCGGCGAACACCTTCACCGCGGTGTTCACCTGCCCCGCGCCGCCGTCGACGATAATGAGGTCGGGCCAGGACCCGCTTTCGCGCTCGAAGTCTTCCTTGAGCAGCCGGGTGAAGCGGCGCGTCAGCACCTCGGACATCATGCCGTAATCGTCGCCGGGGGTGATGTCGCCGGCGCCGACGCTGCGGATGGTGAACTTGCGGTAGGCGCTCTTCACGAAGCCCTCCGGCCCGGCGACGATCATGCTGCCGAGCGCATGGGTGCCGGAGATGTGGCTGTTGTCATAGACCTCGATCCGGCGGGGCGGCGCGTCGAGGCCGAAGCGCTCGGCCACCGCCTCGAGAAGCCGCCGCTGCGAAGCGCTTTCCGCGAGCCGGCGGGCCAGGGCTTCGCGGGCGTTGGCGAGCGCGTGCTCCACCAACGACCGTTTCGCCCCGCGCTCGGGCTTCACGAGCTGGACGCGGCGGCCGGCGTGGAGCGTGAGCGCTTCTTCGAGGAGCACCTTCTCCGCCGGCTCGTGGTTCACGAGCACGAGCGGCGGAATCTCCTTGTTCTGGTAGAACTGGCTCAAGAACGCGCCCAGCAGGCCGGCCTCGCCCAGCGCCCGGGCATGGCTCGGGAAGTAGGCCCGGTTGCCGTAGTTCTGCCCGGCGCGGAAGAAGAAGACCTGGACGCAGCTTTGCCCGGCCTCCTGGTGAACGGCGACGACGTCGGCCGCCCCGAGGCCGGCCACGTTGACGCCCTGGTGCGCCTGGACCTGCGCGAGCGCCCGGATCCGGTCGCGGTATATCGCCGCCTTCTCGAACTCCAGCGCCGCACTGGCCGCCTCCATCCGCTCCGACAGGCCGCGTTGGATCTCATGGCTCTTGCCCGCGAGGAAGGCGCGGGCCTCGTCCACGAGGGCAAGGTAGTCCTCGCCGCTGACCAAGCCGACGCAAGGGCCGCAACAGCGCTTGATCTGATAGAGCAGGCAGGGACGAGTGCGGGCCTCAAAGACGGTGTCGGAGCACGAGCGGAGCAGGAAGGCGCGCTGCAGGGTGGACAGGGTCTGGTTCACCGCCCCGGCCGAGGCGAAGGGCCCGAAATACTTCCCCATGCGGCTGCGCGCCCCGCGGTGCTTAACGATCTGCGGCGAAGGGTGGTCTCCGGTGATGAGGATGTAAGGAAGGGACTTGTCGTCGCGCAGCACGACGTTGTAGCGGGGGTGCAGGCGCTTGATGAGGTTCGCCTCCAGGAGCAGCGCCTCCACCTCGGTGTGGGTGGTGACGATCTCGACGCTCCTGGTCTGCGCGACCATCCGTGCGAGGCGCGTCGACAGGCCCGTGGGCTTCGTGTAGCTCTGCAGCCGCTTCCTCAGGTTCTTCGCTTTACCGACGTA
>JBHICW010000134.1:0-5414 GCA_046759785.1 Alphaproteobacteria bacterium | reverse complement strand
CGCCCTGGGGCAACCCGACACGCAACATCTTCGGTTGGCAGCGGCCCTGCTATCTGCTGGGGGAGGGCTACGCCGGCTCCTTCCGGGAGCTCATGGAAGAGACCGAGTGGGACAAGTACGGGACGGGCAACTATGAGAAGTGCGCCGACTGCATGGTCCACTGCGGCTACGAGGCGACGGCCGTCGCGGACACCGTGGCGCGGCCGTGGAAGGCGCTCAAGGTGGCGCTCAGGGGCTTCCGCACCGAAGGACCGATGGCGCCGGAGATCCCGCTCGAAAACGCACGCCCGGCGGAATACGTGTTCTCAGGGCACGTCGAGCAGACCCTCGCCGAGATCCGCGAGGAGCAGCGGTCGAAGGTGAGCAGCGCGGCCTAGCGCTCTGAACGCCCGCTGGCCGTCGCCCGCGAGGCGGGCGAGGTTAGGTGTCTGCCATGGCTTGGCGGCGAGGGCGGCGACGACGGAGGCGACCTGGGTGCGCCCGTCTGCTGCTATGGCGGATCGCGCCGCAGCCGGCACCGTGCGACGCGCGGGGTCGGCGATCGCTCGGAGGACAAGGAACGGAATGCCGGCCTCCGCAGCCACCGCCGCGACCGCATGACTCTCCATGTCGACCGCGAGGGCGCCGGTCCGCAGGTGACAGGCGGTCTTCTCCGCAGGTGACCACAGGGCACGATCCCGTCCGGCAATCGGGCCGACGACGAGGCCCAGCACCTCGCCCGCGCGCTCAACGCGCGCCCCCCAGGCCGCGTCGGCGGGCCACTGCCGCCCGAGTGCGTCGATGACGATGCTTCCGACGACCAGGGTGCCGGGGACGAGCCTCGGGTCAAGACCGCCCGCAAGACCGAAGCTCAACAACCACCTCGCCCCGCGGGTGACCAAAGTGCGCGCGGCCTGGCGCGCGCGCCTCGGTCCCGGCCCAAGGCAGAGGACCAGCGGGCCGCTCTCTCCGAACGCGCCGGCCGCCGGCGCGAGCCGCGCCGCCTCGGCCTGCAGGCCTGTGACGACGCCGACCCGGCTCACATGCCGCAGGGGACGGTGTTGAGGTTCCGGCGCTTGAGGTCGCGGAAGCGTGCGAGCGCCCACAGCGGGAAGTAGGCGCTGTAGCCGTGGTAGCGGAGGTAGAACACGCGCGGGAATCCGATCCCTGTGTAGGCCGCCTCACGCCACTTGGCGCCGTCCCGGGGTGCCTTTAACAGGTAGGCGACACCGCGCTGGACCGCGTCGCTGTCGACCTCACCTGCCGCCATCAGGCCGAGGAGCGCCCAGCTCGTCTGCGACGGCGTACTTTCTTTCGCCTCGCCGCGACGGTCCGGCCAGTAGGTCGCTTCGTCTTCGCCCCAGCCGCCATCCGGCCTTTGGCGCGACTTCAGCCAGTCGACGGCGCGCCGGATGTGCGGGGCCTGCATCTCTTCGCCTGCGGCGTTGAAGGCGCATAGGGCCGACCAGGTTCCATAGACATAGTTGATTCCCCAGCGGCCGTACCACGACCCGTCCTGTTCCTGCTCGCTGCGGAGGTAGGCGAGCGCGCGCTGGACTGCCGAATGGTCGCGGCCGTAACCGAGCTGGGCCAACGTACCAAGGCAGCGGGCCGTCACGTCCACGGTCGGCGGGTCGATCAGGGCGCCGTGGTCGGCGAACGGGATATTGTTGAGGTAGTGGTAAGTGTTGTCGGCGTCGTAGGCGCCCCAGCCGCCGTTGCGGCTTTGCATCCCGAGGATCCACTCCACCCCCCTGTCGATCGCCTCGGGGTGGCGTGCGGTCTCCGCGCGGGCGAGCGCCATGACGGCGACGGCGGTGTCGTCTAAGTCGGGGTAGTAGTCATTCCGGTACCCAAAGGGCCAGCCGCCGGGCGCGAGGTCGGGGCGTCGCCAAATCCAGTCGCCCGGCGCGCTCACGACCTGCCGTCCCACGAGCCAGTCCAGGGCCCGCCCGACCACCTCTCCGCTGGCGGGCTCGCCGGCCTCCATCATGGCGTGGGCCGCGAGCGCCGTGTCCCAGACGGCCGAGAGGCAGGGCTGGCAGTAAGCGCTCTCGCCGTGGTCGGCCAGAAGATTGCGGACAGAACGCTTCGCCATAGCCAGGTCCGGATGGTCAGGGGGGTACCCGAGCGCGTGAAAGGCCATCACCGTGTTGGCCATGGCCGGAAAGATGCCGCCCACCCCGTACTCACCGTTCAGCCGTTCGGTTACGAAGGCGACCGCGGCGTCGACCGCGCGCCGACGGAGCCCCCGCGGTGCCATGGGCTCGAGCCGACGCAGGATCGTGTCGACGACAAGCAGGGCCTCGCCCAGGGGGGCGCCGGTCGGGTTCACCATGTACCGCCGCTCCTTCTCGGGCGGGATCGTGAACAACTCGCGGATCGTCACCCGACGCGGGTTCGCCGCCCGGGGCTTCAGGGCCATGAGTACGACGAGCGGCGCGATCACCGTCCGCGACCAGTAGGACACCTTGCTCAGGTGGACAGGGAACGATCGCGGCAGGAGCAAGATCTCGGCCGGCATGACGGGCACGGCGCGCCAGGGGACCTCGCCGAATAGCGCGAGCATGATGCGGGTGAAGACGTTGCAGCGCGCGGCACCACCGCGTGCGAGCACCGCCTCGCGCGCGCGCTTCATATGGGGCGCGTCGGGCGAGTCGCCGACGAGTTTGAGCGCGAAGTACGCCTTGACCGTCGCGCTGAGGTCGGCGTCGCCGTCGTGAAAGAGGGGCCAGCCCCCGTCGTCTCCTCGCGTGGTTCGCAGGTAGCGTGCGATCTTCGCCTCGACTTCGTCCTCGATCTCGCCCAGGAAGTGGTTGAGGAAGATATAGTCCGAGGGGATCGTGGCGTCGGCCTCGAGCTCGAATAGCCACTGTCCGTCCTCCCTCTGGAGAGCGGCGAGCGACCGCTGGGCGTCTCCGACGACGGCGTCCAACGGCTCTGATGCCGCGGCGAGGCGCGCGCCGCGCTCGCTGTCACGCTCCGCCGCGGCGCTGCCGACCGCCTCGGCACCAGATTCCGGCGTCGTCTTTGCCTCGTCCGTCATGGACTGTCTTTCCGCGCTGCCGCTACCTAACATGGGGCGGCTGCGGTGAAAAGCTCGACGGCCACGTCGGCTACCGGGCGGCCTCGAGGCGGGCTGCCCTCTCGCCGGAGCGGGCGGCGCCCTCCAGGGTGGCGGGCAGGCCGGTGTCGGTCCAGTCGCCGGCGAGGACCAGGTTGACGAAGCGTGTCCGCGCCCGCGCCCGCCGCGCGCAGGCCGCAGGCGTCTGGGCGAAGGTCGCACGTCGCTCCTTGACGACGCGAAACGGGGGCACTCGCGCGTGGCCGAGGCCGAGTGCGCGGGCCACATCGCGCCAAAGCGCCGTTGCGAGGGCGTCGGCGGGGCGCGTGATCAACGCGTCCGCCGCGCTTACCGTCGCGCTCACGATGTCGCCGCGGACGAACAGCCAGTGGGCGAGGCCGCCCACCAGGCCGACGAATGGCGCCGCGAATGGCCATCGAGGCGGCGCGTCAAGGCGGTAGTGGACGTTCAGGATCGCGCGGCTGTCGGCAGGGGTTTCCAAGCCGGGAACGAGTTCGCTGGCCGAGGCTGGCGGCACCGCGAGGACCACGGCGTCCTCGCGGCCGAGGCTCACTTCCTCGCCCGTGAAGGCCAGCGCCACGACCCGTGCAGCCTCTGAACGCAGGGCGCACAAGCGCGACCCGAAGCGCACCTCGACACCGGCTGCCCGAAGTTTCGCGAGCGCCGGCTCGACGAAGGTCGCGGACAGGCCGTCGCGGGCGATGTACGGCTGTGCCGCGTCGCCGGCCGTGAGGAAGGTCGAACGCACCACCGGCCACAGGAGCCGTGCCGCGCCCTCTTCGGGGGCGGCGTTGAGGGCGGCGACCGCGAGCGGCTTCCAGAAGCGCCGGAAAAGCAGAGTGCGGCGGTCGAAACAGTCCGCGACGGTCGCTTCGGCGCTAGCGACGGCGAGCCTGATCGTCGCGAGGTAGTCCCATGGCCGGCTTTCGGCCACGCGGCGCGCGGCGCTCAGCACCCACCAGGGCACGGGGCCGTGGTTTGGTCGGAGCGTCCACCGCCTGCCGCTTTCGAGCTCGACGAAAGGGAAGGCGGGGCGCGAGGGACCCACAAGCGCGCCCCGCGCGCCGACGGCGTCGAGATAGCGGAGGACCGCCTGGTTGCTGCCGAGCAACAGGTGATTGCCGTTGTCGATTCGGCGACCGAGCCGACCGTCGAACAACGACCGGCAGCGGCCCCCTGCCTGCGCCGCCATGTCATAGAGGACGACGGGTCGGCCGACACCTGCGAGCCGGACGGCGCAGGCGAGCCCCGCCAGCCCGGCGCCGACGACGTGGACCGTGCTCATCTCTTAGAGCACGCCGTGGCGGAACGCGATCCACAGCTTTTCGATCCGGGGCACGCGCACGCTCTCGTCGACGCGCTCGAAGCCGCGCGCCTCGAGCCGGGCCAGAAGGCTGCGGTAGACCCCCATCATGATGGCGGCCGGCCGCAAGGTGCGCCCGGGCCAAGCGGTGATCCCCGCCGCGGCCTCGTCGAAGCGGCGACGGGCGAGGCCGGCGAGGTCCCGGCAGACCGCCGCGAGGCCGGGGTCGCGGAGCACGGCTTCGGGCTCCCGCGCCGCGATCCCGTGGCGGGTCAACAGCTCGCGCGGCAGGTAGAGCCGCCCGAGCTGGGCGTCCTCGTTGAGATCGCGAAGGATATTGGTGAGCTGGAAGGCATACCCCAGGGCGAGGGCGATGTCGCGGGCCCGGGGGCCGTCGGCGCCGAACACCCGGACGGCGAGCAGCCCGACGGCGCCCGCGACGCGAGCGCAGTACAGGTCGAGTTCGGCCATTGGGGGAGCTTTCATGCGGCCGCTCGCGTCCATCTCCATGCCGGCGACGATGGCGAGGAAGTCCTCGCGGGCGAGCCCGAAGGCCGTGACCGGGCCGAGCAGGGCCCGTGTCGTGAGGGACTCGGGGCGTCCGGCGTAGAGACGGTCGATCTCCTCGCGCCAAGCGGCGAGCCGTGCGACCTTCTTCTCAGGGCTCGCCGACCCGTCGGCGATGTCGTCTACCTCCCGGCAAAAGGCATAGATCGCGAACATCGCCTCGCGCTTGGGCCTCGGCAAAACCCGCATCCCCCAGAAGAACGAGGTGCCAGAGCCGGCGACCACGGCACGCACGTGATCGAGCGCCGCACTCGTTTCCCCGGTGCCTCCGGAAGCCAGCGCGGAAATTGTGCGCGCCCCTCCCGGGGCGTGAGCGTCTGCGTCGGTGCGCCGGAGGCTCACGGTTCCGATGCTGGGGCGGCGGGCGCCTTGGCCGCGGTTCGCCTCAGGCGTGGATCGGCTTCTGCGCTTCGTGGCTCGTCAGGGCGACGCGATGGCGGAGGCGCTCGGGCGTGAACCCGCGAATGTCCGCCGGGTGGT
>JBHICW010000133.1:0-5449 GCA_046759785.1 Alphaproteobacteria bacterium | reverse complement strand
GGCCGTCCAGGTAGCAACGCTCGGCCCACCTCCAGGGGGAACTCATGCTCGGCAACAATCTCGACAAGGAGACGAGTCCCTACCTGCTCCAGCACCGCGACAATCCTGTGCATTGGCAGCCGTGGGGTCCTGAGGCGATCGCCGTGGCCCGACGCGAGAACAAGCCGATCCTTCTTTCGATTGGGTACTCGGCCTGCCACTGGTGCCACGTAATGGCCCACGAGAGCTTCGAGAACCCAGAGATCGCCGCCCTCATGAACGAGCTGTTCATCAACATCAAGGTCGACCGGGAGGAGCGCCCAGACCTGGATGCGATCTACCAGACCGCCCTAGCGCTCCTCGGCCAGCACGGTGGATGGCCGCTGACGATGTTCCTCACCCCAAGCGGGGAGCCGTTCTGGGGAGGCACCTATTTCCCACCGACCTCGCGCTATGGTCGGCCGGGTTTTGCGGACGTCCTCCGGACCGTCCACAGCACCTACAAGAACGAGCCCGAAAAGGTCGAGCGCAACCGGGCTGCGCTCGTCGCGGCGCTCGCCGACCTCTCCCAGAAGCAACCGGCCGGCTCGCTCCCCCGCTCGCTCACCGACGAGGCTGCCCGCCGTCTCCTCGAGGAGGTGGACTTCGCCCACGGTGGCTTCGGCAGCGCGCCCAAGTTTCCCCAGGCCACCGCGGTCGAGCTCCTCTGGCGGGCCTACCGCCGCACCGGCTCGAAGGACTTCCGCCTCGCTGTCCTGCTCACGGCCGAACGGATGTGCCAGGGCGGCATCTACGACCACCTTGGCGGCGGCTTCGCCCGTTACGCGGTGGACGAGCGCTGGCTCGTCCCCCACTTCGAGAAGATGCTCTACGACAACGCCCTCCTCGTCGACCTCCTCACCCAGCTCTGGCAGGACAGCCGCGAGCCCCTGTTCGCGACGCGCATCGACGAGACGGTGGGATGGGCACTCACGGAGATGCTGACCCCGGAGGGCGCCTTCGCCAGCGCGTTGGACGCCGATTCGGACGGCGGCGAAGGCGCCTTCTACCTCTGGACCGAGGCGGAAATCGACGCCCTGCTCGGCGAAGACAGCACCCTCGTCAAGGCCTATTACGACGTCACCCCTCAAGGCAACTGGGAAGGACGCACGATTCTCAACAGGAGCGGCCGCCCGCCGAGCGACGACCCGGCCGTGGAGGAGCGTCTTGGAGCCCTGCGGGCGACGCTGTGGAAGGCCCGCGAGCTCCGGCCGCGCCCGGGCCGCGACGACAAGATGCTCACCGACTGGAACGGGCTCATGATCGCGGCCCTTGCCCACGCCGGCGCGGTGTTCGAGCGGGCGGAGTGGACCGCCGCCGCCGAGCGGGCCTTCACCTTCATCGCCACACACATGCGCGACGGTGACCGCCTGCTCCACAGCTACCGTAACGGACAGGGCAAGCACACGGCCGTCCTCGACGACTACGCCAACATGGCGCGGGCCGCCCTCGCCCTCCACGAGGTCACCGGAAAAGCGGCGTACCTCACCCGCGCCCGGGACTGGGTCACCGTCGTCGACCGCCACTTCTGGGATCACGATGGCGCCGGCTACTTCTTCACCGCCGACGACGCCGACGACCTCATCACCCGCACGAAGAGCGCCGCCGACAGCGCCACCCCCGCCGGGAACGCGACCATGGTTGCCGTCCTCGCCCGCCTCTTCCACCTTACCGGCAACGAGCGCTACCGCGAGCGGGCGGACGCGGTGGTCTCGGCCTTCGGTGCGGACGCGAAGGCGAATCTCGCCGGGCTTGCCAGCCTGTTCAACAGCAACGAGCTCCTCATCGAACCCGTCCAGGTGGTCGTCAGCGGCGACCGGAAGGACGCCCCGACCCGCGACCTCCTGCGCGCCGTCTACGACGTGTGCGTCCCCAACCGCATCCTTACCGTCGTGCCGCCGGGTGCCGCCCTGCCCCAGTCGCATCCGGCCGCTGGGAAGACCCTCCGCGACGGTCGGGCCACGGCCTATGTGTGCGTCGGTCCGACCTGCTCCGCGCCGCTCACCGAGCCGGAAGCGCTCCGCGAGGCGCTCAACGGGAGCTGAGCAACCCCGGCCGCTAGGCAGGCCGGACGTGACAGCCGTTCCTGCCGGCAGTAAATTGCGGTGCCGCAAGAGATGGGACGCACCATGCCAGGCGAGGACGTCACGCTTGAGGCCGCCGACGGCGGGCGCTTTACCGGGTACCTCGCAAGGCCGAGCTCAGGGGCGCGACCCGGGCTCGTCGTGCTTCAGGAGATCTTCGGTGTGAACAAGGTGATGCGCGACGTCGCCGACGGGTTCGCGGCGCAGGGCTACTTCGCCCTCGTTCCCGACCTCTTCTGGCGCCAGGAGCCGGGCATCCAGCTCACGGACGAGACCGAGGAGGAATGGCAGCGGGCGTTCGAGCTTTACAACGGTTTCGGCGAGGACGAAGGGATCGACGACGCCAAAGCCGCGCTCGCTCAGCTTCGCCGCGCTCCCGGGTGCATCGGCAAGGTGGGGGCGATCGGCTACTGCCTGGGCGGCAAGCTCGCCTATCTCATGGGCACCCGCTCGGATGCCGATTGCTTGGTCGGCTACTACGGCGTCGGCATCGCAGACGCCCTCGACGAGGCCAAGAACATCACCAAGCCGCTTCTCCTCCACGTCGCGGAAAAGGACCGCTTCGTGCCGCCTCAGGCGCAGGCGAAGGTGGCGGCGGCTCTCAAGAACCACCCGCAGGTGACGATCCACGACTACCCCGGAGTGGATCACGCCTTCGCCCGGGTCGGAGGCGAGCACTTCGACCAGGCGGCGGCCGATCTTGCCAACCGTCGGACGGCCGAGTTCCTAAAGGCCCACCTCGGGTAGCGGGCGAGCGCGGACGATGGTGAAGGCCGTTCGTATCCACCGCACCGGCGGCCCCGAGGCCCTCGTCTTCGAGGAGATCAAGGCCGGCGAGCCGGGCCGGGGGGAGGTGCTTGTCCGGCAGACGGCGGTGGGCCTTAACTACATCGACACCTACCAGCGCACGGGGCTGTACCCGGTTCCCGCCCTTCCGTACACGCTGGGCATGGAAGCGGCCGGCGCCGTGGAAGCCGTCGGCCCGGAGGTCGAGGGCCTCAAGGAAGGTGACCGGGTCGCCTATGCCGGCGGCCCGCCCGGCGCCTATTGCGACGCCCGCGTCATGCCCGCCGATCGCCTCCTCAAGGTGCCGGACACCCTCGCCGACCGGCAAGCCGCGGCGATGATGCTCAAGGGCATGACGGCGGAGTACCTGCTGCGGCGGACCTACCGGGTGAAGGCGGGCGAGGTGATCCTTTTCCACGCAGCCGCCGGTGGGGTCGGGCTCATTGCCTGCCAGTGGGCGAAGCACCTGGGCGCGACAGTCATCGGCACGGTCAGCACGCCGGAGAAGGCCGCGCTCGCGAAGGCCCACGGTTGCGATCACCCCATCGTGACCTCAGAGGAGGACTTCGTCGCCCGGGTGCGGGAGATCACGGACGGGGCCGGGGTGGCAGTCGTCTATGAGTCGATCGGCAAGGACACATTCGCGGCCTCCCTCGACTGCCTCGCCGCGCGGGGATTGATGGTGCTTTTCGGCCAGTCCTCGGGCCCGGTGCCGCCCTTCGACCTCGGCCAGCTCGCGCTCAAGGGCTCCCTGTTCATCACGCGTCCGATCCTCATGACCTACACGGCGACCCGCGCCTTGCTCGAGGCCAGCGCTGCCGCGTTGTTCGAGGTCGTCGCGACCGGCAAGGTCAAGATCGAAATCGGTCAGACCTACGCCCTCAAGGACACAGCCCAGGCGCACCGCGACCTCGAAGCCCGCCGGACCACCGGCTCCACCGTACTGTTACCGTAAGCCACTCCTTTCCGCGCCGCGGTGCAAGGGGCGACAGGCCCGACTTTCGGCGCCACGCCGCTCCGGAACCTCTGCTTCGAAGAAGAACCATCATAGCCCTCGCGAAAGGCTCGCGAGCCGGCGCCAACGCTCGACCCGCGCCCCTTTCCCGCCTCCACCCAGCCAAAGGCGAGCGCGCCGGGCGCGGGGTTCAAGCGTTCATGGACTCGAAGAAGTCGGCGTTGTTCTTGGTCGCCTTAAGCTTCTCGAGGAGGAAGTCCATCGCGTCGACCATGCCCATCGGCATGAGAATGCGGCGCAAGACCCACATTTTCGCCAGCGCTGCCTTGTCGACGAGAAGCTCCTCCTTGCGCGTGCCCGACTTGCCGACGTCGATCGCGGGCCAAGTCCGCTTGTCCGCCAGCTTGCGGTCGAGAATGATCTCCGAGTTGCCGGTGCCCTTGAACTCCTCGAAGATCACCTCGTCCATCCGCGAGCCGGTGTCGATAAGGGCCGTGGCGATGATGGTGAGGGAGCCGCCCCCCTCGATATTGCGCGCCGCCCCGAAGAACCGCTTGGGCCGCTGAAGCGCGTTCGCATCCACACCCCCCGTCAACACCTTGCCGGACGAGGGAACGACGGTGTTGTACGCGCGGGCGAGCCGGGTGATCGAATCCAGGAGAATGACCACGTCGCGCTTGTGCTCGACCAAGCGCTTCGCCTTCTCGATCACCATCTCCGTCACCTGGACGTGGCGGCTCGCCGGCTCGTCGAAGGTCGAGCTCACGACCTCGCCCTTGACCGACCGCTCCATGTCGGTCACCTCCTCTGGTCGCTCGTCGATCAAAAGGACGATGAGGTAGATCTCCGGATGGTTCCTCTCGATCGCGTGGGCAATGTTCTGCATCACCACCGTCTTGCCCGCGCGCGGAGGCGAGACGATGAGGGCCCGCTGGCCCTTCCCCAACGGAGCGATGAGCTCGATGACGCGGAGGCTCGGGTCCTTGTAATTCGAATCGTCGATCTCGAGCTGCAGCTTCTCGTCCGGATAGAGCGGGGTGAGATTGTCGAAATGGACCTTGTGCCGGACCGCCTCCGGCTGCTCGAAGTTGACGCTGTTGACCTTGAGCAGCGCGAAGTAGCGCTCGCCATCCTTCGGCGCCCTAATGTGGCCGTCGATCGTGTCCCCGGTCCTGAGGGCAAAGCGCCGGATCTGGCTCGGTGAGACGTAAATGTCGTCGGACCCCGGCAGATAATTGGATTCAGGAGCGCGAAGGAACCCGAAGCCGTCCTGCAAGATCTCCAGAACGCCGTCGCCGTCGATGGGGACGTCGCTATCCGCCAGAGACTTCAGGATCGCGAACATCAAGTCCTGCTTGCGCAGGGTGTTAGCGTTTTCGATACCCAGCTCTTCCGCATAAGCGAGCAGCTCATGCGGAGCCTTGCGCTTGAGTTCCTGAAGGTTCATCGAAGGGTCGGGCAAGGGCCGAGGCCACACAAAATGTCATGTGTGGAAATTTCAAACACTCTGACGCGGAGAGGCACGGCTCTCGTCAAGCCAAGGATCGCGCGCCGCTATGGGTGAAGTTGTCGCGCGGCCGTCCGACGACGCGCCGGAGTACGTCAA
>JBHICW010000132.1:0-5460 GCA_046759785.1 Alphaproteobacteria bacterium | reverse complement strand
GCCACCTTGGACCCGGGGCGCCGCGAGAGCGCCTCGGCGATGAACCAGGCGGCGTCGACCAGAGCCTCGAGGTCGACGCCGGTCTCGACGCCGAGGCCGTCGAGCATGTAGAGCACATCCTCGCTCGCCACGTTGCCGCTGGCGCCCGGGGCGTAGGGGCACCCTCCGAGCCCGGCGACCGACGCGTCAATGACGGCCACCCCCAGCTCCAGGACCGCGAGCAGGTTGGCAAGCGCCTGCCCGTAGGTGTCGTGGAAGTGGGCCGCGAGGCGCCCGACCGGCACCTCGGCGGCGACCGCCTCAACGAGCGCCCCCGCCTCGGCCGGCGTGCCGACGCCGATCGTGTCGCCCAACGAGATCTCATAGCAGCCCATCTCGAAGAGGGCCCGTGAGACGGAAGCGACCGCCTTGGGCCGCACCTCGCCCTCGTAAGGGCACCCCAAGACGCAGGAGACATAGCCGCGCACCGCGATGCCGCGCGCGGCGGCGGCCTCGCACACCGGCCGGAAGCGCTCGAGGCTTTCGGCGATCGAGCAGTTGATGTTGCGCTGGGAAAAGGTCTCCGATGCGGCGCCGAACACCGCCACCTCGTCGGCGCCGGCGCCGGCGGCCGCCTCAAACCCCTTCATGTTGGGCACGAGCGCCCCATACCGCACCCCTTGTACACGCCGGATGCCCTCAAGCACGGCGGCGCTGTCGGCCATCTGCGGGACCCGCTCGGGCGAGACGAAGCTCCCCGCCTCGATGACCTTGAGGCCGGCCTTCGCGAGACGGTCGATAAGGCCGACCTTCACCGCCGTCGGCACGGTCCGGGCCTCGTTCTGAAGCCCGTCGCGCGGGCCGACCTCGACGAGCTTGACCGCCTCTTTGAGCGCCATCTCAAGCCCCGGCCTCGGGCTCCAAGGCCAGGAGCTCCGCCCCTTCCTCGACGAGCTCGCCGACCCGGTAGTGGATGCGGGCGACGCGGCCGGCGATCGGCGCCGCAATCGTGTGCTCCATCTTCATGGCCTCGAGGGCGAGGAGCGCCGCGCCCCGCTCGACCTCCGCGCCCGGCTCGACCATCACGCGGACGACCTTACCCGGCATCGGGGCGGTGAGCCGGCCGCCTTGGGCGTGCGCCGCCACCGCCACCGCGAGCGGATCGACGCAGCGGAGCCGCCATGTCCCGCCCTCGGCAAAGACGTTAAGCCAATCGCTTTCTTTGACGACGGCCGCGACGACCTCGACTCCGTCGAGGTCGGCCTCGAGGTCGCCGTCGGGCCGCAGCCGACCCCGGGCCTCGACCACGGCGCCGGAAACCTCGAACACATAGCCTTGCGTCCGGTAGCTCACGCACACCTCACGCGTCGCCTCGCCGTCCTCGAAGCGCAGGGTTTCGCGGCCGTCCTGGTTGAGCCGCCAGCCCGTCGCGAGGTTCCAGGGACTGTGGGGGTCGCGCGAGGCCTTGGCCCGTTCGGCGGCCTCGGCGGAGCGGGTCAGCACCAGGTGAAGGGCGGCAAGGTTGAGCGCCCGCTCGGGCGCCGGCTCGCGAGGCCGCACGAGCTGGCCGCGCTCACGCTCGACCAAGCCGGTGTCCGCCCGCCCCTCGACGAAGGCCGGGTGCCGGATCACGGCCGCGAGGAACTCGAGGTTCGTCGCCACGCCGGCGACCTCGACCCCGGCGAGAGCCTCCGCAAGCCGCTGGATCGCCGCCGGCCGCGTCTCCCCCCAGACGATGAGCTTGGCGAGCATCGACTCGTAGTGGAGCGAAACCTGGTCGCCCTCGCCGACCCCGGTCTCGACGCGCAAGTCCGGCGCTCGCGCCTGCGTCCGCCACCGAAACAGCCGGCCCGTCGCCGGCAGGAAGTCACGCGCCGGGTCCTCGGCGTAAAGCCGGGCCTCGACGGCATGGCCCGAAACCTCGATGTCGTTCTGCCGCCTGGGAAGCTGCTCGCCCGCGGCGACCCGAAACTGCCACTCGACGAGGTCCTCGCCCGTGACCATCTCGGTCACCGGGTGCTCGACCTGCAGCCGCGTGTTCATCTCGAGGAAGTAGAACGCCCCGTCGTCGACGAGGAACTCCACCGTGCCCGCGCCGACGAAGCCGGCCGCGCGCGCGGCACGGACGGCGGCCTCAAAGAGACGCCGGCGCAGCCCGGGCTCGAGCCCCGGCGCGGGCGCCTCCTCCACCACCTTCTGGTGCCGACGCTGGACGGAGCAGTCGCGCTCGAACAGGTGCACCACGTTGCCGTGGCAGTCGCCGAAGAGCTGCACCTCGACGTGCCGCGGGGCCTCGAGCCACGCTTCGAGCACGACGCGGTCGTCGCCGAAGGCACCCAAGGCCTCGCGCCGGGCCGAGGCCAGCGCCGCGGCGAAGGCGCTTGGGCTCTCGACCCGACGCATCCCCTTGCCGCCGCCGCCGGCCGTCGCCTTGATGACGAGAGGAAAGCCGAGACGCTCGGCGGCGGCCTTGAGCGCCTTATCGTCCTGATCCTCGCCCTCGTAGCCGGGGACCACGGGAAGACCGGCCCGGCCCATGAGCGCCCGGGCCTCGTTCTTGAGAGCGAGGCGTCGGATGACCTCCGCCGGCGAGCCCACGAAGACGAGCCCGGCCCCAACGCAGGCGTCGGCGAAGTCGGCGTTCTCGGCGAGGAAGCCGTAGCCCGGGTGAACGGCCTCGGCGCCGCTCCGGCGCGCCGCCTCGAGGACGGCCGCGGTGCGAAGGTAGCTCTCCGCCGGGGCCGGCGGGCCCAGCTCGAAGGCCTCGTCCGCAAGGGAGGCGTGGAGCGCGCCCTTGTCGGCCGAGGAGTAGACGGCGACCGTCCGCATCCCAAGCCGCTTGGCGGTGCGCATGACCCGGCAGGCGATTTCCCCCCGGTTGGCGATGAGGATTTTGTCGAAGGGCGCGCTCACCGCCGCCAGCTCGGAGGGCGTTTTCCGAGGAACGCAGCCACGCCCTCGCGCCCCTCGGGCGAGGCTCTGAGCTCCGCAATCACTTCGGCCGTCTCGTCCGTGAGCTTGTCGTCGATCGGCCGGTGGGCGACCTCCGCAATCGTCGCCTTGGCGGCGGCCTGCGCCCGCGGCCCGCCCTCGGCCAGGGCTTTGACGAGCCGATCGCGCGCGGCGGCGAGCTCGGCCGCCGGCACCACTTCGTGCACGAGCCCGATCCTGAGCGCCTCGGCGGCGTCAAACCGCTCGGCCGTGAGAACGAGGCGCCGGGCCGCGCGCGCGCCCACGGCTCTCACGAGGTAGGGCGCGATGACTGCGGGCGCGAGCCCGAGCTTCACCTCGCTCAACCCGAAGACCGCACCCTCGCCCGCGACCGCGATGTCACAGGCGGCGACGAGCCCGACGCCCCCGCCCAGCGCCGCCCCGTGGACGAGCGCGAGGGTCGGCTTGGGCAGGTTGTCGAGCCGCCGGAGCATAGCCGCGAGGGCCCTCGCGTCCTCAAGGTTCTGCTCGACGCGGAAGTCCGCGGTGCGCCGTATCCAGTTGAGGTCGGCACCGGCGCAGAAGCTCGCGCCCGCCGCCGCCAAGACCACGGCCCGCACCGTCTCGTCGGCGCCGAGGTGCTGGAGCGTGCCAGCGAGGCGCGCGATCAGCGCGTCGTCGAACGCGTTGTGCACCTCGGGCCGGTTCAACGTGAGGGTGACGACGCCCTTCTCATCGCGGCTCTCGAGGAGCATCTCCCCCATCGCCTTACATCCGGAAGACGCCGAATCGGGTCCCCTCGATCGGCGCGTTGAGGGCGGCGGAAAGGCCGAGCCCCAGCACCATCCGCGTGTCGGCGGGGTCGATGACGCCGTCGTCCCACAACCTGGCGGTCGCGTAGTAAGGGTGCCCCTGGGTCTCATACTGCTCCACGATTGGAGCCTTGAAAGCCGCCTCCTCCTCGGCGTTCCAGCTCTTGCCCTCCTTCTTCAAGCGGTCGCGCCGGATGGTGGCGAGCACGCTCGCCGCCTGCTCGCCGCCCATGACCGAGACCCGCGCGTTGGGCCACATCCATAAGAACCTGGGGGCGTAGGCGCGGCCGCACATCGCGTAGTTACCGGCACCGAAGCTGCCGCCGATGATGACGGTGAACTTGGGCACACCGGCGCAGGCGACGGCCGTGACCATCTTTGCCCCGTCCTTCGCGATGCCGCCGGCCTCGTACTTCTGCCCCACCATGAAGCCGGTGATGTTCTGGAGGAACACGAGTGGTATCCGGCGCTGGCTGCACAGCTCGATGAAGTGCGCTCCCTTGAGCGCCGACTCCGAGAACAGGATGCCGTTGTTGGCGACGATCCCGACGGGGTAGCCGAAGATGCGGGCGAAGCCGGTGACCAGGGTCGTCCCGTAGAGCGGCTTGAACTCCTCGAACCGGCTCGAGTCGACGACGCGCGCGATCACCTCGCGCACCTCGTAGGGCTGGCGCACGTCGGTCGGGATGATGCCATAGATCTCCTTGGGGTCGTAGCGGGGCGGGGCGGGCTCGGCGACGTCGAGCGACGGATCCTTCTTACGGTTCAGGTTGGCGACGATCCGGCGGGCGAGGGCAAGCGCGTGGCCGTCGTCGGCGGCATAGTGATCGGCGACGCCCGAGACGCGCGCGTGGACGTCGGCACCACCCAGCTCCTCGGCGCTCACGACCTCGCCCGTCGCCGCCTCCACGAGCGGCGGACCGCCGAGGAAGATCGTGCCCTCGCCTTTCACGATGACGCATTCTTCGGCCATGGCGGGGACGTAAGCCCCGCCGGCGGTGCACGAACCCATGACGACCGCGATCTGGGCGATGCCCATCGCCGACATCGTCGCCTGGTTGTAGAAGATGCGGCCGAAGTGGTCGCGGTCGGGGAAGACCTCGTCCTGGTTGGGCAGGTTGGCGCCGCCGGAGTCGACGAGATAGATGCAGGGCAGGTTGTTCTCACGAGCGATGTCGTGGGCGCGGAGGTGCTTCTTCACGGTCAGGGGGAAGTAGGTGCCGCCCTTGACGGTGGCGTCGTTCACCACGACCACGCATTCCTGCCCGGCGACCCGGCCGATGCCGGTAATGATCCCGGCTGAAGGCACCTCGCCCCCGTATAGCCCATGCGCGGCGAGCTGACTCAGTTCCAGGAACGGCGTGCCCTGGTCCAGAAGGTGGTGGAGGCGGTCGCGCGGCAGCATCTTGCCGCGAGAGAGATGCCGCGCGCGCGCGGTCTCGTCGCCCCCCTGAGCGGCCTCCGCCACCTTCTCGCGGAGGTCTTGAACGAGCGCCTCCATCGCCGCGGCGTTCTCGCGGAACGTCTTATCCCGCGGGTCGACGGCTGTCTCGAACAAGGTCATGAACCAGAGGGCCGGGGCTCTCAAAAGTGCCGGGCTAACATGCCTTCCGGCACCCAGGGCGGCAAGGGAAAACGCATGGCCTTGAAAAAGGGGACATTCTACTTTTTCCCTCTGCTTGCCTTGCCTTTTCGCCGTCATTGGCGGCCGTGAGAAAAAGTAGAATGTCCCCTTTTT